>JAMOMQ010000094.1 GCA_027066995.1 Flavobacteriales bacterium | reverse complement strand
AAGGGAAAAGCCTAGATAAAATCATATCTTTTAAAGTTCTTTAAATAATAAAAACACTTTGAATAAATACATTTGAAGTAAAATATACATCGCTTCTAAAACGATAAATAAATGAAACATCTTTTTTTAATTCTGATTACTTTTTTCAACTTCGGTTTACAAGCACAGTTTTTTAATAACCAATTAGATAAAGTAGACATCATTGCTTATGATTTTCATATCCAAATCAATGATGATAACAATCAAATTGCAGGACAAACAAGCCTTAGTTTTACCGCTTTAAAACCGGTGCAAAAATTAGCTTTAAACCTGAAAAACAAAAATGCTTTTGGCAAAGGAATGGCAGTGCAAAAAGTAGTGTGGCAAGACAGCATTTCTTTAAAGTATCAGCACACCAATGATAGTTTACGGATTGAATTTCCTAAAAAGTTAAAGCCTCAAAAAACGTATCGGTTGCAAGTTTTTTATAAAGGTATTCCTGCCGACGGCTTGTATATCAAGCAAAATAAATATGGCAAGCGCACTTTTTTTGGTGACAATTGGCCTACCAGAGCACAATATTGGTTGCCGGTAATTGATCATCCGTCCGACAAAGCTTTGGTAAGTTGGACTATTACGGCACCGGCGCATTATGATGTGGTAGCTTCGGGGCGTTTGGTGACTAAAATAAACAAAGACAGTGTTGCCGATTATTTTTTTGAAACACAAGTGCCTTTACCCACCAAAGTAATGGTGTTTGCCGCTGCCGATTTCAATATTAAAAATTATCCGGTTATAAAACTACATCAAAAATGCGTGCCGGTTAGCAGTTGGATTTTTAAAGACAGTCCTGCAAATGGTTTTGATGATTATAAATGTTCCATCCCGATTTTGCAACATTATGACAGCTTGATAGGCCCTTATTCGTATGAAAAAATGTCCAATGTGCAATCTAAAACACGCTTTGGCGGTATGGAAAATGCGGGCAATATCTTTTATGAAGAAAATAGTGTTGACGGCACCAAATCCGTTGAAAATTTAGTAGCACACGAAACGGCGCATCAGTGGTTTGGTAACAGTGTAACCGAAAAAAATTGGCGTGATATTTGGCTTAGCGAAGGTTTTGCCACCTATTTGACCGATTTGTATTTAGAACACAAATACGGCAAACAGAAACTCAAAGAACGCATGGCAATGGAGCGCGCCAAAGTAATTCGTTACAATCGTTATAAAGCCAAACCTATTGTGTATGACGAACAAGAGAATTTGTTTAATTTGTTGAGTCCTAATTCTTACGAAAAAGGCGCTTGGGTGTTGCATATGTTACGCCAAAAAACAGGTGATGAAAAGTTTTTTAAAGTATTGACGACCTTTTATAAAAAATTCCGGAACAGCAATGCTTCAACAGAAGATTTTATAGACTTATCCGAAAAAATATCGGGGCAAAATTTACAAGAATTTTTTGCGCAATGGTTGTATAAAGCCGGGGTGCCGCAACTGAAAATCAATTGGAAAAAGGAAAGTAATAAAATTATTATTGAGGTTGAACAGGTAAGCGATATCTATAAATTGGATTTGCCGGTCAAATTGCAATCGGGAGATAAAAAGGCATTAAAAACCTTATCGATACGTCAACAAAAGCAAGTTTTTGAATTTAAAATACCCCGGGCATTTCAGCCGGAAAATTTGCAATTGGAAATAGATCCGGAGGTTCAAGTATTATTTGAGTTAAAAAATTGATTTTAACAAAAAAACAAAGCATAATTCAATGAAAAAACAATATTTAAAGTGGGTGATTTTTGTAGGATTGTCCTTAGTTTGGGGCAGTTCGTTTATCTTGATGAAATTGGCCATGAAACATCTGACACCCACACAGGTAGGTGCTTTGCGAATGTTAATTGCCGCTTTGTTTTTGCTGTTGATAGGCTATGATCGTTTGCGGGAAGTTTCTAAAAAAGAATGGAAATATTTGGTGTTGATTGCCATTTCAGGGACTTTTATTCCTACTTTTTTATTCACATTTGCCATTCAGCATATTGATAGTGGCATTGTAGCCATTCTCAATTCGTTTACCCCATTAAATACACTACTAATAGGCTTGTTGTTTTTTCATTACCGTTTTACCAAAAAACAAGTTTTCGGTATTTTTATCGGGATATTAGGAACCGTTTTATTGGTAGGAAAAAGTGCCCAATTAAATCCCGATGACAATTATTGGTATGCACTATTGGTTTTGGCAGCTACTTTGGGATATGCCATCAATGTCAATGTGATTAAAAAATATTTATCCGATTTAGACGCTTTGACCATTGCCGTAGCCAATTTTGCTTTGGTGTTATTGCCAGCACTTTTGGTGCTGATTTTTACCGGATTTTTTGATATGCCCGTTACCGGCAAACCCATTTTAACTGCTTTGGGTTATGTAGCCGTTTTAGCTATTGTAGGAACCGCTTTGGCTATGATTTATTTTAACAAAATGGTTCAAATTGCGAGTCCTTTATTTGCGTCGTCGGTTACCTATACCATTCCTATTGTAGCTTTACTTTGGGGGCTTTGGGATGGCGAACAAATCAGTTTGATGCAAATAATGGCAGGAGCTATTATTTTATTGGGCGTTTATATTGTCAATAAGAAAGAAGCGTAAAAAAGAGTCTGTCTCAAAAGAGTGAAATTTTCTGTCATTTCGAATCCCGTATGTACGGGATGAGAAATATTCTGCTTGACAATCTATAACTTAACAATTTATACTTTTTGTCAATGTATTATAAAAGACTCTTTTGAGACAGGCTATTCGATATTTTTTAAGCTTCCAGCTTGCCACCCAAAAGTTTGATAAATTCACGCATAAAAGCCGGATGTCCGGGCCAAGCCGGCGAGCTGACCAAATTGCCATCTACAAAAGCTTCATCGACACCAATGTTTTGATATTCGGCACCTGCCAGTGTTATTTCGGGTCCAACAGCCGGATAAGCCGTTAGTTTTCGACCTTTTAACACACCTGCGGCGCTGAGAATTTGTGCCCCGTGGCAAATGGCGGCAACCGGTTTGTTGTGTTCAAAGAAATGTCGCACCATCTCCAATACTTTCGGATTGAGACGCAAGTATTCCGGTGCACGTCCGCCGGCAATTACCAATCCGGCATAGTCGTCCAAATTAACTTGGTTAAAGTCGTAATTGATGGTAAAGTTATGGCCGACTTTTTCGCTGTAAGTTTGGTCGCCTTCAAAATCATGTATGGCGGTTTTGACTGTATCGCCGGGTTTTTTGTCGGGGCATACGGCGTGCACTTCATAACCGACCATTTGTAACATTTGAAAAGGCACCATGGTTTCGTAATCTTCGGCAAAGTCGCCGGTAAATAACAATATTTTTTTCATAAGACTTTTGTTTTTGAAAATAACGCAATAAAGTTACGAAAAATTTACCGGAATATCAAGTTTTTCTGAAATATGAAATAATTTTATACGATACATGATTTGATTATCAGAAAAAATATCGGTTTTATGTTTTGGCACACTAAAAATTTATTATAAACTCAAATATCGGAAAAGTTCTTATGTGATATATTCCCTAAGAGGTTCTTGCGTAAAATTTACTTATTTTGCAGCGTAAAAGCATCTGCTGCGACCAAAGGAAGTCCCGATATTTCGGGGTTCGAAGTGCCGAAGGCACGAAGGGCACAAGTTCAGATGATTTAGCGGAGAAATAAGATAAATTTAGCAAGGTTCTCTTACGGTGTCTTTTTTTGTTACTTTTTTGGACAAGCAAAAAAGTAAAAAATAAACGGTGGTTTTGATAGAAATGAGCCAACAGTCAAATAGAATTCTTTTAAAAAATGATTGGATATAAACACTATTTATTATTTTATACGATACATGATTTGATTATCAGAAAAAATATCGGTTTTATGTTTTGCACACTAAAAATTTATTATAAACTCAAATATCGGAAAAAGTTCTTATGTGATATATTCCCTAAGAGGTTCTTGCGTAAAATTTACTTATTTAGGAGCGTAAAAGCATCTGCTGTTCGAAGTGCCCGAAGGCACGAGGGCACAAGTTCAGATGGTTTAGCGGAGAAATAAGGTAAATTTAGCAAGGTTCTCTTACGGTGTCTTTTTTTGTTACTTTTTTGGACAAGCAAAAAAGTAAAAAATAAACGGTGGTTTTGATAGAAATGAGCCAACAGTCAAATAGAATTCTTTCAAAAAAAGATTGGATATAAACACTATTTATTATTTTATACGATACATGATTTGATTATCAGAAAAAAAAATCTCACTCCCCAATTTTTAAGGAGTGAGAAATTATTATAAGTTTAGTTTTTCTAATGTAAGCAGATTATTTTTTTATGATTTGCGAGCTGTATATTTTATTGCCGGATTTGATTTTTACTATATAAACACCCGGTTTTAAATTGTTTATATTCAAGTTGAACGCTTGCGAGAGTTTGGTTTTTAATACCGTTCTGCCTTGCATGTCAAACAATTGTATATCGGCTTCTTGTATTTTTTCGGGCAATTTTATTTGAATGTATCCTGTGGTGGGATTGGGAAATACTTGAACTTGATTTTGCTCTTCGAGAGTTATGTCATTGATGCTCACGGGTGAATAATATAAATATGTATAGCTCTGCGATTCCCATTCTCCGTTTATTTCATCCCAGTCATATTGGTCATCAACGCTTTCTAAAAGATGGTTAAAATATTCTTTAAATTCGAGCATAAAATTAGGCAGTAATAAATCGTTGTATGAATAAGTATTGTCATAATTGAAGTTTGAAAACCATACCGGATTCCAGTGTGAATTGTTCCAGTCATAATAATTTTCGGTGCTTATATTGTCATAACTGTCAAAATCTGTATCTGTTCTTTCGTCGGGATACCATTCGTTATTATTAGTATCCCAATTCCATGACACCTCTCTTGTTAGTTGATTGTTTGTGTTATAAGTATTTTCAATTTTTTCAAAGTTTTGCCAAAGTGTATCCGAACTTTGCCATAAATAAGTAACTTTTTCCATTAAATTTTGATTGCTGTCATAAGTGTTTTCTTTTTTTATATGATATACCCAAGTGCCGTTAATATCGTCGTAGGTTATTGATTCGGTCAATAGGTTATTGTTGTCATATTGAAATGTAACCCGTAAAACGTTATTCCAACTGTTGGAGTTTGTGTCAAAAGTTTTTTTTATGGTTTCAATGGTATTTCCAGCCGAATCATAAGTAAATTGTTTTCGTCTTCTGGGTTTCCAAATCCGGTTACTGCTATCCCAAGTATAATAGGTATAAAACTCAAGTTGTTGGTTGGAGTTATAGACATATTCAATTTTGTGACTTTCTACCCATTGATTGTTTTCCCAAGACCATTTGAGCAAAACGCTAAGAAGGTTGTCATTGTTGTAAGTGTAAGCGGTTTTATCAACATTTTCCAATTGTTGTGATGAATTGTATTCTTTTTCTATCATTAACGTATTATTACCGTTTTGATCGTATTCAAAACTAAAATAACCGTAAGGCACTGCTGTGCTGTCCGCTTCTATATCGCCGAATATCAGACTGTCTAATTTTTGTCTAACGATATTTTGATGCGTTCGTAAGTTGATATGCCGGGCTATAGTTTCGGGGTTGAGGTTTTTGGCTTTTGAAAAGTCTAATTTTTGAGCATAGGTAAAATTACCTATAATTAAAAGACTAAGTAGGGTAATGACTCGTTTCATAATATAAGTTTTTTTGTGAATTGACTATATAAAGATAATTAATTTGCTACCGAATTCATTGACTTTTCTCATTTTCTTTATTTATTATATGTCTTTTTGTTCCGTCTTAAATTAATGTCGAATTTTATTTTATTTAAGAAAAAAATGATAAAATTTTGGTTTTTATTTGAATTTAGTCGCTAAAAAAATACATGTATAACAAAAAAAGAGAGGCTCGTCAAAATGACCAACCTCTCCTTTTCATGTTTGTTTGTGTTTATTGCTTGTGTAAAGCGTCTTTATTTATTTTTGAAAACAATTTTTCCGTCTTGATAATCAACTACAATAGTTGAATTGGCATTGATTTTTCCGGCAAGAATATCTTTGGACAAATTGTTTAAAATATCTCTTTGGATAACCCGTTTAATCGGTCGTGCACCAAATTCGGGGTCAAAACCTTTGTCGGCTAAATGTTCAATAACCTTTTCGGTAAATTCAATACTGATATTCTGTTCTTTTAACATTTTTGCCACATTGTTCAATTGGATACGAACAATGTCTTTGACTTCGTCTTTGGACAGCGGTTTAAACATCAATATTTCATCAATACGGTTTAAGAATTCGGGACGCACCCTTTTTTTGAGTTCTGCCAAAACTTCTTCTTTGGCTTTTTCGGCTGCTTTTTCTCTTTCTTCGGGTGTTTTGGCATTTTCAAAAGCTTCTTGAATTTTATCCGCTCCCATATTGGAAGTCATGATGATAATGGTGTTTTTAAAATCCGCTGTTCTGCCTTTGTTATCGGTCAAACGACCTTCGTCGAGCATTTGCAACAAGATATTGAACGTGTCGGGGTGTGCTTTTTCAATTTCGTCTAACAAAATAACACTATAAGGTTTTCTTCGAACGGCTTCGGTCAATTGACCGCCTTCTTCGTAACCTACGTATCCCGGAGGCGCACCTACCAAACGACTGACGGCATGTTTCTCTTGATATTCACTCATATCGATGCGCGTCATGGCTTTTTCGTCGTTGAACAAGTATTTGGCCAAGGCTTTTGCCAACTCGGTTTTACCGACACCGGTAGTTCCTAAAAACAGGAACGAACCTATGGGTTTGTTCGGATCTTTTAATCCGGCACGGCTACGGCGAACCGCATCGGCAACGGCTTGTATGGCGTCTTCTTGTCCTACGACTTGTGTATGCAATTCGTCTTCGAGTTTTAAGAGTTTTTCTTTGTCGCTTTGCAACATTTTTTGCACCGGAATACCGGTCCATTTGGCTACAACTTCCGCTACGTCTTCGGCAGTTACTTCTTCTTTAATCAAAGACGATTTGCTTTGTTTTTCACTTAAAGCCTTTTGTGCTTGTTCCAATTTGTTTTCAAGCTCTTTGAGCTTACCGTAACGAATTTCGGCTACTTTTCCGTAGTCGCCTTCACGTTCTGCTTGTTCGGCTTCAAATTTGGTTTGGTCTATTTCTTTTTTGATATTTTGAATATTATCGACCAAATCTTTTTCTTCTTTCCACTTGGTATAGATTTGCTTTCGTTCTTCTTTAAGTTCGGCTAATTCTTTTTCGATTTCGGTTATTTTCTTTTCGTCTTTTTCGCGTTTTATGGCAGCCAATTCAATTTCGAGTTGCATGATTTTGCGGTCGAGTTTGTCTAACTCTTCGGGTTTGGAATTGATTTCCATACGCAGTTTACTGGCTGCTTCGTCCATTAAATCAATAGCTTTGTCGGGCAAAAATCTGTCCGAAATATAGCGTTTTGACAACTCAACGGCGCTGATAATTGCGTCGTCTTTGATACGGACTTTGTGGTGTTGTTCGTATTTGTCTTTGATACCTCGCAATATGGATATAGCCGATTCTTGGTCGGGTTCATCGACCATGACTTTTTGAAAACGTCTTTCAAGTGCTTTATCTTTTTCAAAGTGTTTTTGGTATTCGTCCAAAGTAGTCGCACCAATGGTTCGGAGTTCGCCACGTGCCAAAGCGGGTTTTAAGATATTGGCGGCATCCATGGCGCCTTGACCACCACCGGCACCTACCAATGTGTGTATTTCGTCAATAAACAAGATAATGTCGCCTTCTGATTTTTTGACTTCATTAACGACCGATTTTAATCTTTCTTCAAACTCACCTTTGTATTTGGCTCCTGCCATAAGTGCGCCCATGTCTAACGAATAGATTTGTTTGTCTTTCAAATTGTCGGGCACGTCGCCTTTGGCAATACGGTGTGCCAAACCTTCGACAATGGCGGTTTTACCGGTTCCGGGTTCACCGACCAAAATAGGATTGTTTTTGGTGCGACGCGACAAGATTTGCAAAACCCTTCGGATTTCTTTGTCACGGCCAATCACCGGATCGAGTTTGCCTTCGCGTGCCAATTTGGTCAAATTGATAGCGTATTTTTCCAAAGCTTGATAGGTATCTTCTTGACTTTGCGAAGTTACACGACTGCCTTTGCGAATGTCTTGAATAGCGGCTTCCAAAGCTTTTTTGGTTACGCCCATTTCTTTGAGCATGCGAGAAGTTTCGTCGCTGCTGTCAAAAATAGCCAACAAAAGATGTTCGATACTTACGTAATCATCTTTCATTTTTTCGGCTAAATTCAGCGCATCGGTTAAAGTTTTGGAAGCGGTTCGAGACAATTGCGGCTGTCCGCCACCGTGTTGTTTGGGTAACGAATTTATATATTGATCCAATCGTTGTTTAAAGATATTGACGTCTACACCGGTTTTTTTTAAAATATGCGGTGTTACGTTTTCGTCCACCTCGAGGATGGCTTTCATTAAGTGTGCATTTTCAATCTGCGGATTGCCCAATCCCTGAGCAATTTGCAGCGCTTTTTGCACAGCTTCTTGTGATTTTATGGTAAATTTATCAAAATTCATAGTCTATTTTTTTTAATTAGGTTAATAAAATTATTTAAGTTCGCTCAGTAAGTTACAAAATTTATTCCCAATGCACAAATACGACAAAACGACTGATAAATCGGTTTTAAACTGCTTTTTTGTCTGTTTTTAATGACTTTATGACGGATTAGATTTTTTTTCTATATTTACAAAAAATTTTTGGAAAATGAAAAAACACTTAACTTTAATTTTTATTAGTTTTTTTATCAAAACTTCAATAACTTTTGGACAAAACACTAATTTTATAGAGCAAAATATACCCGATGTAGTAATAGAACCTGCTACAACACCTTTTCAAAATTACAGTCAAGCATCAAATGACACAGCAGATATTGACAATGATGGTGATTTAGACTTGGTGATTTCGGGCAACCTCAATGGCCAAGGGAAACTTACAGTGTTTTTTAATGATGGCTCCGGTAATTTTATACCCGGACAAAGTTTTCTTTACACCTTTACAGGTTATGGAACTGTTAAATTTAATGATGTTGATAATGATGGTGATATGGATATCATTGATTGGAATGATAACCATTCAGATTCACAGCTCAATGTTTATTTAAATAATGGAACCGGGCAATTTTCTTTGTCAAATTCGCAACAAATGTCAGGTTCCGCATTTTTTAAAACGGGAGATTTTAATAATGACGGTTATACAGATTTGATTAATGTTCGTTATGACCATTTAACAATACACTTTAATAATCAACATGGTGGTTTTGATAACCCACTAACCACTTCTGTTTTTTACCCCAGGCAATCAGGATTTGAAATAGTTGACTATAATAATGATTCTTATGATGATATTTGTGTAACCAGAAGTAATAATTTTCATTTAAAAATATATATTAATAATCAACAAAATGGATTTATATCTTATATGTTGCGAGGCTTCCCTGATGATATATATGATTTTAAATTTGCTAATTTAGATAACGATGCTTCGTTAGAAATAATAACTTATCAATCTAATAAAATAGCAATATATGATTTTATACAAGATTATAACTACGGTCTCGCATATGAAATTGAACCTGTCAATATTAATAGTTTTACTCCTATTTATGACTATGACTTTAACAATGACGGATTAAAAGATTTTTTTATTTTGAATGGTACTTCCACCAAAATATTTATGAATAACGGGAATCTGTCTTTTACCATTAATAATATAATTGACATATATGACAACGGTAACCCGGCTACCCTTCATGGTTCTGCTTGTTTTGGTGATTTTAACAATGATGGAAATGTTGAGATTTTAGCAAGTTGGGCAGATACCAGATTGTTCATTAATCAAAATGGCCGTTATTTACATAATGGTAGTCATAAATTAAAAAAAATGAGTAAAAGTTTTATGGAATTTGCAGATTTTGACGGAGATAATTTAAAAGATTTGTTTGTAATAGGCCAATACAATCGTAAAGATATTTTTAGGATATATAAAAATAATGACACTTCTTTTGACCCGATTCCAATTGTTGATTTTGATTTTGCAGTTGTAAATAATTCTGATAACAAAGCCCTTGTTTTCGATGCAGACAATGATAATGATAATGATATTATTATAATGAATGATGACCATATTAAATTTTATCATAATGATGGTTATGGACATTTTACCAATTCGTTAAATGGATTGGCAATTTATGAGCCCTTAAACTCATACGGTTCTTTAAGTTTATATGCGGTAGATATTGACGGTGACGGAGATAAAGATGTTGTTGAGAATGGTCGTATAATTTTTATCAATGATGGTAATGGTAACTTTACACAAAACATTGATATCGCTTATAGTTCTTATTTAAAATTTATTGATATTAACAATGATGGACTACCCGATATTTTAGATGATGAACATATATATAGAAACAATGGCAACTTTAGTTTTACAGATATACAAGATTTACTACAAGGTGAGCAACATTCATATACAACATATACTATTATTGATATTAATAATGATGGATATAAAGATATTATAATTAGCGCACCATATAGTATTAATGCAAAAAAAGCTCGTATGTTTATAAATGATGGCAATGAACACTTTGTTGAAGATGTTACAAATATTACTCCGGCAAATATTGATGCCGTTCATCTGACTAACAATCATTTTCAAGTCATTGATTTTGACCATGATGGTGATGAAGATATTATTGGAATAGAAAATTATCCAAATCATTCCAAATCTTTTTTATTAATCAATTTGAATGGAACACTTTATAAATTCATTGACAGAGCTTTTACTGACATTTTTGGTGATACTAAAGTAGATAGCTATAAAGCAATAGACTATAATGATGATGGTTTATATGATTTACTTGAACCTTCATCTAATGATGATAACCTTCATCTAATGATTAATAATAGTTTAAACACTGTT
>JAMOMQ010000093.1 GCA_027066995.1 Flavobacteriales bacterium | reverse complement strand
GCGCACTGGCAAAGATACTTTCTGAAGATTTAAGCGCTTTAGAGATTGTCTTTTTTAGAAATCTCCTTGGCGTGCTGTTTATTGTAGTGATGCTTAGACATACCCCCGGAAAATTTAGCCGCAGTCACTTAGGACCGCTCATTTTACGCGGTGTGCTGGGCTTTAGCGCGATGATTATGTTTTTCTACACCATTACAACCATTCCGCTGGGTGTTGCCATTACCCTGAACAAAACCTCGCCCTTTTTTGTTGCCATACTGGCATTTTTGCTGCTCAATGAAAGAGCATCGCGTCAAAGCATTGTCGCGCTCTTCATTGGTTTTGTGGGAGTGCTTCTCATTACCAAACCGCAAGGCTTTAGCATTGGTTACGACCACCTTTTGGGCGTGTTGGGCGGGTTCTTTGCCGCGGCGGCGTACACGACCATTCGCAAAATAAAAGACCATTTTGACTCACGCGTGATTGTGCTCTCGTTTATGATGGCAGGTACCGTGTTGCCGCTGCTGCTCTTTTTGCTGGCAAGTATCTACACACCGCCGCCCTACTTGGAGTTTTTGGTAAGTGACTTTGTCATGCCCGAATCGCAGAGTGTTTGGGTGTTTATTATACTGATGGCAATTATCTCCACGCTCTCGCAATGGCTCTTAACCAAAGCCTACTCCAGTACCAATGCGACCATCATTGGGGTGGTGAGCTATACGAACATCCCTTTTGCCATTGGCTTTGGGGTAATGCTAGGCGATGCCTTTCCCAATATTGCGGCGCTATGCGGTATTTTGTTTATTGTTCTGGGCGGGCTGCTGGTGAATAGAGCGAAGTAGTTTACAATACATATAAATTTCATTGGCTATCAAAAACCGATGAACTACTATCTGAAATCTATTGAAAATGTGGCATAAGGTGGTAATAAATCAGGGTACAATCCCGTCTTGATTTTTCCGGCCACTATAGGCATTAAAATTTTGGAAACGACGCTTTTACTTGCCTGAGTTAATGCGATTTTTATACACTGTAACTATTGCTATAAAATTATAATTTAAAAATTCTATTGGTTTGCCAATAATACGGTTAAAAAATTCTTTCCAAAAATGAGTGTATTTTTTTTCAACTACAATATGAATTATATAAGCAACAGATAAAACGATAATGAAAGTCAATAAATATATAAGGATTTTATTCTCTTCAGTTGCAAATTTAGAAATAAACATATAACCAAAATGTGCATGAATAAGATAAATAGGATAAGTTAGAGCACCGAGTAGCCTTGAGCCATACAAATTAAAATTTGAGCTGACTTTAGAGTTAACTATAATAAAAAAAATAAAAAATACTGCCACTATACATCCAATTATTATTTCAGAATAAAAAATATCTTTAGCTTCTGAAAGCCCCGGAGCTTTACCTGCAGAAAATGAAATACATAAGTATAGAGCTAAAAAAAAAGAGGGATAATGAAATATATTTCTCTTTTCTTTCATTATTGCCAGTATCACTCCTGCTGAAAAATAACAAAAATAACTACCTAAGTATGGTAAATAATCTTTCTCATAATAAATAGCTATTGCAATTGCAATAGGCCACAATAGAAATATATTATTAAGCTTTTTTTGTGCTCCAAAAAATAAAAAAGCTAAGATTAAACTATAAAATTTCAATTCATAAATAAGAGTCCAATATACTCCATCAACAAAGCCTTTACCAAATACTGTGGGTGCCATCGTGAAGTTTGTTATAATTAAAGATGGGGAAACAGCCATTTGTTCGCCCCCCCAAAATATAGCAAAAGAAGATGTGAAAATGATGGCTATCCAAAAAGCAGGATATAAACGTACAGCCCTAGAAACAGCAAATTGACTAGCATTACGGTTCTTGGCAGAAAAGAATATTACATAGCCACTAATCATAAAAAAGAAATCGACTCCCAAGTAACCATACTTCACAAAATCAATGACTTCTGGGATGTGGGATATGGATGATATTTTTCCATTATGAATTCCATTGAAAAGGTAGTGAAAAGCAATAACGCTAATGGTTGCAAAAAATCTTCCATAATCTAGTAGTTGTATTCTTTTCATAAAAACCTCTCGGGTAAAAATTTTAGTATATAACTTTATGTCTTAAAAAGTATAGCTTGTAAACTATCGTTTTAATTTCCATTATATTATCATCTTTTTTTTCTTAAAACCTTAACTATACTGCTACTAAATGTACCCCTCCCCAATATTCGTACCAAGCTTAAGCTGATAATTTCTGATTTTGATTATGCCGTTCTAAAAATTGGATAGGGCTTAAATCTCCTAATGATTCATGTGGTCTG
>JAMOMQ010000092.1 GCA_027066995.1 Flavobacteriales bacterium | reverse complement strand
AAAACCAGTCCAAATCAATGGCAGAGGCATCTTCCATGGTTCTAAAAAAATCGCCGGGCTCAGGATGTTTAAACTTCCACCGGTTGGCATAAGTTTTAAAGGCCTTATCAAACAACTTATGTCCCATAATGACCTCACGTAACATATACAAGCCTGCGGCCGGTTTACTGTAAGCTGTCATACTGCGGTTATACATCAAATCGGAATTGATCATAATAGGATGCATTTTGCTTTGATCTCCTTTCATAAACGGCACCACTTGCTTTGGCAAACCACGCGAATGCAATTTAAAACCCAATTCTTTTTCAAAGGCTTGCTCGGCCAAAAGTTCTGTAAAGGTATTGAGTCCCTCATCCATCCACATCCATTGACGTTCATCGGAATTGACTACCATAGGAAACCAATTATGTCCTACTTCATGCGTAATCACTTTAATCATGCCGTTACGTGTCCGGTCGTTGTATTTACCGTTTTTATCAGGACGACCATAGTTCCAACAAATCATGGGATATTCCATCCCTTGTCTAAACGCATTGACCGAGATGGCTTTATGATACGGATAATCAAACAAATGTTTTGAATATTGTCTTAAAGTGTTCGCTACGGTTCTTGTCGAATATTTTTCCCATAAAGGTTGTGCTTCTTTAGGATACATAGATACCGCCATAACTGTTTTGGTAGGCAATTTAACCGCCATCATATCATAAATAAATTTACGCGACGATGCAAAGGCAAAATCACGCACATTTTCGGCTTTAAATTGCCAAGTTTTTAATCCTTTACTTCTTGATTTTTCATGTGCTCGCGCTTCTTTTTCGGTGACTATCATCACCGGTTTATCAAAGGTTTTTTGGGCTTTTAAATAACGTTTGTATTGTTTGGGGCTCATTACTTCTTTGCGGTTGGTCAATACACCTGTGCCATCCAATATATGGTCGGCCGGAGCCGTAATGTTCACTTTAAAATCACCAAATGGCAAGGCAAATTCTCCGGTTTGAATAAATTGCAAATTTTGCCAACCGTTAACATCATCGTAAACAGCCATGCGCGGATAAAATTGGGCAATAATGTATAAATTGTTTCCGTCCTCTTTAAAATGTTCAAAACCGGAACGTCCCCAGTCTTCGGCAAAATTGTTAATATCATACCACCAATCGATATTAAAGCTAAAAGTTTCTTTTGATTTTAAAGGTTTTGGCAAATCAATTCGCATCATGGTATGGTTGATAGTATATTTTAAGGGATTTCCTTTGGCATCGGTAACTTTGGTAATATGATAACCGCCTTTATAGCCTTGGTTGGTATATTGCGAAATAAATTTACCGGGGCGCAACATTATATTACTGCCGTCATCTTTGATTTGGTCGGTATAAGAATCGGGCGCGCGTTTATTTTGGTCAAGCTGCACCCAAAGGTATTCCAAATTATCAGGTGAATTGTTAATATAGGTAATGGTTTCATGTCCTTTTAAACGCGGTTTTTCCGAATCAATTAACACAATATCCATATCATAATCGGCCCGGTTTTGATAATAAGCATGTCCGGGCGCCCCGGCAGCCGTTCTATATTGATTGGGCGTAGGGAGTAAATCAGTTATTTGTCTAAACTTGCTGGTATTATAATGCCCTGTAGGGACTTTCTTTTCTGATTGATTTTGTGCAAAAGTAATACTAAACAATAGGCTGAAAAGGACGAATAGTTTTAATTTCATGATTATAATTTTAGTAAGTATAACAAAAGTAAAATATTAATTGTTAAAATCTATATGGAATAGTGCTAATAATTTGTTAATATCCGAATTACTGACTTACATTTTTAAAAAATTTTAAATATTTTATTCCGTATCATTCAATAATTGCTTTAAACACTCCGGCTTAAAACTAAAAAAAGGCACTTCCCTTTGGTAACGCTCATAAGCTTGACCGTATTTTTTCCGGGCTTGCGGTTCTTCTATTAATTTGATCAGTATGAGCATTAATAACATTTCCAAGGGGGCTACAATCAAAATAAATGTAGGACTGCCCGTCAAAAGAGCAAAAGCCAAAGGAAAAAACCACAAACCTAAATGCATGGGGTGCCGCATACAGCCATAAATGCCGGTGGTAACCAGTTTGTTGGTTTCTAAACGCGGAATATCCCCTTCTCTACCGTATTTGGCCAAATACCGGCCGGTATTACGGCTGGCTTTTAATACCAATTTTAATAAAAAATAACCCGGAATTATCGTTGCTATATGAAATTTGACACTGTTAAACCAATCGTAAAAATATATCTTATCAAAATGAATACTTACCACGGCACCTCCAATTAAAAAGAGCAACCATAT
>JAMOMQ010000091.1 GCA_027066995.1 Flavobacteriales bacterium | reverse complement strand
CTGTCGGACAACAGTATAGCTGCTTATTTGAACGATGTTCAAAAATTAAAAAAATACAGTCAAAATTTTGACAAAAAACCTCAGCCAAATGATTTACAATCATCTGATATACAAGATTTTATTTACCAAATTTCGGAATTTATATCACCACACACCCAAGCACGACTGATTTCCGGTTTGCGTTTATTTTATAAGTTTTTAATGCTAGAAAACGTCATTGCAACCAATCCTGTCGATTTACTGGAATCGCCAAAACTGCAACGCAAATTGCCCGATGTATTGAGTTTGGACGAAATAGACCGGCTTATTGCAGCTATTGATTTATCTACCTCAGAAGGAGAACGCAACCGCAGTATTATTGAAACCCTGTATGGCTGTGGTTTACGCGTTTCGGAATTGGTCAATTTAAAAATATCCGATTTATTTTTTGACGAAGGTTTTATCAGGGTAACCGGCAAGGGTGACAAGCAACGTTTTGTCCCTATCAGTCCTTATACTCAAAAATATATAAATCTTTATTTGACACAAATACGGGCACAGCAATTTATTCACCCCGATTTTTCAGATATATTATATTTAAACAGACGCGGTAAACAACTCACACGTGTCATGATTTTTCATATTATAAAAAAATTGACAGCTTTGGCCGGTATTGATAAAAATATCAGCCCGCATTCGTTACGGCATTCCTTTGCCACGCATCTGCTAGAAAACGGCGCCGATTTGCGGTCTATTCAGTTATTATTGGGACATGAAAGTATTACTACTACCGAAATTTACTTACACTTGGACAAGCAACATTTACATCAAACCCTACAAAAATATCATCCGCGGGGATTTAATTAATATCCCTAAATTCTTAACTTACAATTTTATACCAATTCGATTTATAAAAAGTCAAAATGTTTGTAATCAAAGTTTTGAGCAAGGTATTGGACTAATTTGCACATCGTTTTGGTATTTAGTTCTTATATACAAGGACAATTACCACCGCTAATTTAAAAAGTATAACGCAATGACAATGCTCCGCCATCACCGAAAAAATGAGAATATCCGATTAAATTAATATAAGGTTTCCAGTCTAAACCTATGGATATAGGTGCCCCCGGTATGTCATATTCAACGCCTATGATACCATCTACACCAAGAGTGGTATAAGTGCCTTGGGCATCCCATCCGGTATATACTGCATCATAAAAACCAATATGAGCTCCGTAACCGAAAAACCAGTATAAATTATCAACATCAACTATTGGTTTGTGGTGTTCTATCAAACCTACCAATTCCCAACCATGCCAACGGGTGTGTAAAATACCCTCGACGGCTGTATGGTTATTAAAAAAATTTTTATATGTAAAACCACTATGTAAACCACCTCGCAAGCCAACGGCTTGTTTATAATCTTGTGCTTGTCCCCATAAACTTATCAATAAAAATGCTGCAATCAAATATCTTTTCATAAATGTTTTTTTGACAATCACTATCAAAAATTATTCCAAGTAAACTAATTTTAATGAGTTTGATATGTTTTAGAGTAAAAAACATTCAAAAACAATAAAATATAAAATTCTTAATAACACTTTCGGGCATTTTCATCATAAAAACAATTTTTTTACCTTAAATATTTTACATAATTTCGTGATATAAAGTTTTAATATGTCCGAAATATTAGTATTGCTCGAAAACACACGTATTTTACAACGTCAAAAACCGGTTTTAACCGGTGTCAATTTGGAAGTTAAACGCGGGGATTTCTTTTATTTGATTGGTGCCACAGGTAGTGGCAAAAGTAGTTTACTCAAAACGCTATACGGCGAACTGCCCTTAGATTCGGGTAAAGGCATAGTAGTCGATTTTGATTTGCGAAAGCTCAAACCGAAACAGATTCCTTATTTAAGACGAAAACTCGGTATTGTGTTTCAAGATTTTCAATTATTAAATGACAGGACGGTTTTTGACAATTTAAAATTTGTATTGAAAGCCACCGGTTGGAAAGACAAACAAAAAATTAAACAACAAATAGAAAAAGTGTTACTACAAGTAGGCATGTTGGAAAAAATATACCGGTTACCGCATCAGTTGTCCGGTGGCGAACAACAACGCGTCTCCATAGCACGGGCCTTACTCAACGACCCCGAACTGATACTAGCAGATGAACCTACAGGTAATTTGGACCCGGAAACCTCAAAGGATATTATGAATTTACTCAAAAAATTAAATGAAAAAGGACAAACCGTTGTTATGGCCACGCATGATTATGCCTTGATTTACCAGTTTCCTTCCACCACTTATAAATGTGATGCCGGTCAATTGTATGAAGTGGAATTAGAATTGGGCGAATGATTACCGTAGCTATACCTACATATAATTATAATGTCTATCCTTTGGTTCGCGAAGCACATAAACAGTTAGACAAAACAGGTGTGCCCTATGAAATATTAGTCTATGATGATGCTTCGACTCAAACTTTTGACACTACCGATTTGCTATTAACGCTCTCAAATGTAGTTTATAAAAAAATGCCTGCCAATTTAGGACGTTTGGCCTTGCGGTATCAAATGGCTAGTGAAGCGCGGTATGATTGGGTCTTATTTATGGATGCAGATATGTTTCCCAAAGACCGTTTTTTTATGGCCAAACTTCTAAAAACCATTGAAAATAAAACGGCTGATGTTTATTTTGGTGGTATTGATGTGCCTGCAAATCCGCCGTCACCACAAAAAATTTTACGTTGGAAATACGGCAAAGAACGCGAAAGTTTACCTTTGGATATCCGACAAAAAAATCCATACAAAAGTCTGATATCCGGTAGTATTTGTTTTAACAAAAACATATTCCTTACCGAGGCACAAGTGCTCTTGCCATTAAAAAAATACGGTTTGGATGCCTATTTTTCTTATCTTTTAAAAAAACACGACCGAACAGTAGTGCATTATCAAAATCCTGCCACTCACTTGGGATTTGAAGATAACCCTATTTTTATCAAAAAAACAGAAGAGGCATTACAGACTTATAATTATTTGATATCAAAAAAATTGATGCCTGCTGACTATATAAAAGTAACTTCTTACGGGCAAAACTTTAAAAAATGGACACCAAGCTTTGTAAGACAAAAATTATACAGACTGCTCAAACCTTTATTGTGCCGTAATTTATTGTCCCGAAATCCGTCATTATTTGTTTTTGATATTTACAAATTGCTATATTACAGCCAAATAAATCTATCATAATGTCCAAGATATCCGTCATAATACCTGTCTATAATAAAGCACAATATCTTAAAAAAACTATTGACAGTGTTTTAAACCAAAGCATGACGGATTTTGAATTGATAATCGTCAATGACGGTTCAACCGACCAATCAATTGAAATCATTAATAGTTTTAATGATAAACGTATTAAATTTATCAATCAAACAAATCAAGGCGTAGCTGTGGCACGTAATTTGGGGGTTACCAATGCCGGTTCGGAACTTATTGCTTTTTTAGATGCCGACGATTTGTGGTTTCCTAATCATTTAGCAGAAATTTTAAAATTGGCCGAAACCTTTCCACAAGCAACTTTTTTTGGAACAGCCTATCAAATAAAATATGAGAGCATCTATAAAGATATTGTCTATCCTTTTAAAAACACACGTGTATTATTAGATAAGTATTACCGGCATGATAAAGGACAAGCTTTATTTTACACCAGTAATTTTGCCGTTAGAAAAAATATTTTTTTACAAGAAGGAGGCTTTAAACGACAAATAGATGCCGAAGATACCGAGTTTTTTCTCCGTTTAGGCACCCAATATCCCATGGCCTATAGCCGGACTGTTACCATGATGCATATAAAAGAATCTGAAAACAGTTTATTTTCTCAATACCAATTGGATAAAAAAGTGCAACTATTAGATTTTTTTGCCCGCCAAGAACAAACCGATCCTGATTTAAAAACCTATTTGGATTTACACCGTTTTGCTTGGACTATGGAATATTTGCTGACCGGACATAAGAAAAAAGCACAGAAATTAAAACGGCAAATTGATCACAAGAATTTGAATACAAAACAAAAAATATTATTAAACTTACCGCCGGCAATATTGCGATTACTAAAAAGAATCCAAAGAAAACTGCGACAAAAAGGTGTTTATATTACCGCCTTTTCTAAATAAATCACACTTTAAATTTGCCTTGTTCCATCAATAAGATAAGTGCAAAAACAGCGTAATTGATAATATCCAGATAATTGGCATCAATACCTTCCGAAATGGTTGTTTGACCCTGATTCTCCTCAATTTGTTTAACACGGTATAATTTTTGAATAATCAAATCGGTAATGGAACTCACTCGCATATCGCGCCAAGCCTCACCATAATCATGATTTTTAGCCATCATAAGTGCTTTGGCTTGTGCTATTTTTTTATCATACAACTCCACGGCTTCTTCCAACGACAAATCGGGTTGGTCGGCTACCCCCTTATCCAATTGAATAAGCGCCATGGCAGCATAGTTAATCAAGCCTAAAAATTCGGGTATTTCACTTTCATTCACCTTACGTTCTTTACTTTCTTGCAGTTGCCTGATCCGTGATGCTTTGATATACATTTGATCGGTAAAAGACGGCATACGCAAAACACGCCACGCACTACCGTAGTCACGCATTTTGTTTACAAATATATCACGGGCTTTTTGTATAATAGTATCGAATTGTTCGGCTGTTTTTTTCATTTAAAATCAAAAATTTGGTTCAAATTTCGGCTATTTTTTCCGATTGACAAAATTTATACTTTTTTGATCACATAAGTGACAATTCCCCAGACAATAAATTCATTCTCTTCATTGATTTCGATAGGTTCAAATTCTTTATTGGCCGGCATTAAAAAAACTTTGCCGCGTTCCAATTTTAATTTTTTGACCGTAAACTCGCCATCAATAAAACAAACTGCCGTCATATTGTTACGGTATTCCAATGAGCGGTCAATAACTAAAATATCACCGTCGTCGATACCGGCATCTTTCATAGACATACCTTTAACACGCCCGTAAAACGTAGCCGCCGGATGTTTGATCAATTCTTTGTTCAGATCCAAACTCAAGTCCATATAATCTTGTGCCGGAGACGGAAAACCTGCGGCAATACCCTCATTAACAAAAGGTAAAGAGATATGGGTTGAAGTATCAGCTGAAAAAAAATCAATACCTGATACGCTGTTAATATATTTTAATTTCATTGAATTATATAATACCGGTTTAAATACAAATATAATACAAAACATAATAAATAAGTATTTTTAAAAAATATAACTATTTTTGCCCATTATGAGCAGAAGAAGACAAAAACCCCTATTTGAAGACATAGAAATAGTAGATTTAGGTGCCAAAGCCAAAGCTGTGGGGCACGCTCCCGATGGACGCGTAATTTTTGCACCGTTCTTGGCCCCCGGCGATGTGGCAGATATACAAGTTACCAAAAAACGTAAAGCTTATTATGAAGGTAAAGCCGTTACCATCAAAAAATATTCCGGTTTTAGAACGGAGCCGGCATGTAAATATTTCGGCACTTGCGGTGGTTGCAAACTGCAACATATTGATTATGAAGCACAACTGCAATTCAAACAAAAGGAAGTCATTAATAATTTAACGCGGCTTGGGCATTTAACACTCCCCGATACCATTGACCCTATTATGCCGTCACCACAAATTTACAATTATCGTAACAAAATGGAATTTTCTTTTTCGGCCCGGCGTTGGTTGACACCCGAAGAAATAAAAGAAAAAGAAACCATTGACGATATGGCCGGACTTGGATTTCACATAGCAGGCATGTGGGACAAAGTTTTGGATATAGATGAATGTCATCTGCAAGAAGAACCGTCTAATCAAATCAGAAATGCCGTTAAAGATTTTGCTCTTAAAAACAACATTCCTTTTTTTGACCCCCGCGCCAAAACAGGTTTATTACGCACATTGATGATTCGTAATACATCAATAGGCGAATGGATGGTAGTGCTGCAAGTCTATCAAAAAGATATTGAGAGTATTGAAGCGGTATTATCACATTTAAAGAATAATTTTCCGCAAATTACATCTTTACAATATATTGTCAACGAAAAAGATAATGATTCTTTTTACGATCAAAAAGTGATTTTATACCACGGTCGGGATTATATAGAAGAAAAATGGGAAAATTTAACCTATCGTATATCGGCCAAATCATTTTTTCAAACCAACTCGGCTCAAGCCTTGCGCATGTATCAAAAGGTTAGGGAATTTGCACAAATACAAGCGCACGAAACCGTTTACGATTTATACACCGGCACCGGCAGCATTGCACAATTTGTAGCCCGCGATGCTCACAAAGTAATAGGTGTAGAAGCAGTAGCAGATGCCATTACCGATGCTAAAAAAAATGCCGCCTTAAACGGTATCACCAATACCGAATTTGTTGTAGGGGACATGAAAGACGTTTTTACACCGGATTTTATAGCAAAACATGGCAAAGCCGATGTGGTAATTACCGATCCGCCCCGCGACGGCATGCACAAAAAAGTCGTTGAGAATTTATTGTTTTTAGCACCACAACGTATCGTATATGTTAGTTGCAACAGTGCCACACAAGCCCGTGATTTAGCGCTTATGAAGGAGGCTTATGATATCGTTAAAATGCAACCTGTTGATATGTTTCCACATACACATCATGTCGAAAACATTGTTTTGTTACAAAAAAAATCATAGCTTTATACATTATAAACAAATGTATGAAACCACATATTGTTATTTTAACCGGTGCCGGCATCAGTCAAGAAAGCGGCATTAAAACTTTTAGAGATGCCAACGGTTTATGGCAAAATCATGATATTATGACTGTGGCTTCGCCACAAGGCTGGCAACACAATCCGGCATTGGTTTTGGAATTTTACAACCAACGCCGGCGTCAATTACATCAAGTTGAGCCCAATGACGCCCATAAAGCTATTAGCAAACTACAGCAACATTTTTTGGTGGATATAATTACGCAAAATGTAGATGATTTGCACGAACGTGCCGGCAACAAAAATGTATTGCATTTGCACGGAGAATTGTTTAAAGTCCGAAGCGAAACCAATGACAATTTGGTTTATACATGGAAAAAAGATTTGCATTTGGGAGATTTGGCCGAAGACGGCAGCCAATTGCGACCGCATATTGTATGGTTTGGCGAAGCGGTTCCCAATATTGAAAAAGCGGTCGCGCTAACTCAAAATGCCGATATTTTTATCATTGTTGGCACTGGTATGCAAATCTATCCGGCAGCCGGACTAGTGCATCATTTGTCTAAAACAAGTCCGATGTATTATATTGATCCAAACCCCAATCCCATACATATTAATAATCCGTTAAAAATTATCAATCAAAAAGCCGGTGAGGCTTTGCCTGTTTTAGTTGACGAACTTATTCAAAAATATATCCTATAAACTTTTATTAACTGAACTTTCGCAAGTAATTGTTCGTTGTGATAATTAACTGATGCATAATATAATGCGATAAATTCCAAGCTTGTCATATTGAGTGTCCCGAAGCTTTATTACCAAAATATTTTATACTAGAAATTAAACCATTTTAGTATAATTTCCATTAAATTAGTGGTAAAATCAATAATAATTTTTGTTTTATGGCTTTCATAAATATTCTTTTATATTTGTGTGCTTAAAAAATCAATAATAAAAAAATGAATATAACTTCTTACAAACTATTACTCGGCAGCAATTCGCCCAGGCGTAAAGAATTGCTAAAAAAAATGGATTTAAAATTTAAAACCATAGATTTGAAAGCCGATGAAAGTTACCCTGAAATCTTACCGCCTGTTGAAATACCAGAGTATTTAGCTTTAAAAAAATCATTGGTTTACGAAAAATTAAAAAAAGATGAATTGCTGATTACGGCGGATACCATAGTTGTTTTTAAAGGTGTTGTTCTAGGAAAACCAAAAAACAAAACCCAAGCCAAAGAAATGCTCAAAACCTTATCGGGCAAAAAACATGAAGTAATTACAGGCGTTTGTTTAAGAACCAAAAAAGATATTTTAACTTTTTCCGATATTTCTGAAGTATATTTTAAAAAATTGAGCTCTAAAGAAATAAACTACTACGTTGACCATTACAAGCCTTTTGATAAAGCGGGGGCATACGGTATTCAAGAATGGATAGGACTCGTCGGTATAAAAAAAATTAAAGGTTCTTTTTATAATATTATGGGCTTGCCTACCGTAAAACTGGCAAACTATATTAAGGAATGTAAATAAATTGTAAAATATTGAAAAGAAAGCATTTTAAGTCTTTTATTTCATAAATTTGGATAGCTAAACAAAACAACTAAACTAATATGAATCTCTTTCTTATTTTAGTCAGTATTTTATTAATTCTGGCTGTTATTGATCTTATTGTAGGAGTTAGTAATGATGCCGTTAATTTTTTAAATTCCGCATTAGGATCCAAGGCTTTTTCTTTTAAAACCATTATGATTACAGCCAGTCTCGGTATTTTTATCGGTGCTGTTTTTTCAAGCGGTATGATGGAAGTCGCCCGAAAAGGTATTTTTAATCCCGGCATGTTTAGTTTTTATGATATCATGGTTGTTTTTTTAGCGGTAATGCTTGCTGATATCTTATTGTTGGATATTTTTAACACACTAGGAATGCCAACATCTACTACTGTCTCCATTGTTTTTGACTTACTTGGTGCTGCCGTAGGGGTCGGATTGATTAAGACATGGGAAAAAGGTCATGATATTGGTGAAGTAGCTTTATATATCAATTCGTCCAGCGCTTTAAAGATTATATCCGGCATTTTGCTCTCTGTAGTGATAGCCTTTACCGTAGGGGCCATTGTGCAATATTTTTCGCGTATGGTCTTTACCTTTCAATATGATGTTAAAAAACGGTTAATATCTTCGGCTATTTTCGGTGGGATTTCCATAGCTGCCATTACTTACTTTATTATTCTTAAAGGACTAAAAGGCACAGATTTTTACAGTAACATCAAAGTTTATATTCACGATTATACTTTTTATATCATTGTTTTCAGTTTTTTGTTTTGGACTCTTGTGTCCTTTATTTTAATAAAGTTTTACAAATTTAATATTCTCAAACTTATTATATTATTAGGAACCTTTTCTCTGGCCTTGGCCTTTGCCGGCAACGACTTGGTTAACTTTATAGGAGTTCCCATTGCCGGTTACAACTCTTATGAAGCATGGGCAGCTTCCGGACAAGCACCTACCGAATTTATGATGACCGTATTAGGTAAAAAAGTACCTACTCCCATGATTTTTTTGATTGGTGCCGGAACTATAATGGTATTGACATTATGGACATCAAGCAAAGCCAAAAAAGTAGCTAAAACAGCCATAGACTTATCGGCACAAGGTGATAAGGAAGAAAAATTTCAAGCCAATCCGGTATCCAGAGCTGT
Source organism: Flavobacteriales bacterium (assembly GCA_027066995.1). Classification (GTDB taxonomy): domain Bacteria; phylum Bacteroidota; class Bacteroidia; order Flavobacteriales; family Flavobacteriaceae; genus WGBX01. Next base: position 1,905 of record JAMOMQ010000091.1, on the reverse strand, counting down.
GGTTAAAGGTGCCATGAGTTTAAACAAAATGTTTACCACCGTCATCCCCCAGCCCACTTTACAATGGATTAACAGCCGGTTTAGAACACCTGCAATCAAGGTCAAAAAAGACATGCCGGAATTTGACATGATTCGTGCTTCGGTAAATCTTTTAGTGGCTGCCATATTAATTTCTATTGCCACTTCAATGAAATTACCCTTATCAACCACTTATGTTACTTTTATGGTGGCTATGGGAGCTTCATTGGCCGACCGTGCTTGGGGACGTGAAAGTGCAGTTTACAGAATTGCCGGTGTAATAAATGTTATTGGCGGTTGGTTTATGACGGCATTTTTTGCCTTTTTATTGGCATTTACCATTAGTATTTTAATTTATAAATTCGGTTTCTATTTGGCTATAGCTTTTTTCTTTGCAGAACTTTATATGTTATACCGAAGTCAGAAAAAGCACCAAGAAGAAATTGCAGAAGAAAAAGAAGAATTTTTTGATTTTGAACAAAAAGAAGATCAAATATTGGATGAAAAAAAATCAACCGAATTGTTAATATCAGAAAGTTTGAAAAACATTAATAAAGTTATCGGATATATCAATAAATTATATGCCAATACTATAGACGGGCTCAATACTTATAACATAGATTTGTTAAAGAAAAACGATAAAGACGTCAAAAAACTTTATAAACAAGGTAATAAACTACGTGACAAGTTATTTTATATCATTAAATCCAATCAAAATAAAGACCTTGTTATCAGCAATAATTACATCAAACTGTTGGATAAAATTCAAGATTTGATACAATCCATGCATTTTATTTCAAAAATGGCCAAGGAATATGTTGATAACACACATAGCGAATTGACTCCTGAACAAAAACAAGAATTGGAACAATTACGACATATTTTGGTTAATCTAATGAATGATATGCAAAAGGCCTTGGTTAACAGGGATATGCCACAACTTCGACGTTTATACAAAACTACCAATTTGGACAGTAGCTTGGAAAAAGCCATTAACAATCAAGTATTACGAATACAACAAGATAAAAGTTCATCTAAAAATTCGCGTTTATTTTTAAGTTTACTTTTAGAAACCAAAGATATTGAAGAATCATTGATAAAGCTATTGCGTATTATTTTTAATGCCACTAAAAATATGCCTGAAGAAGCCCTATCAAATATTAAAACAACCAAAACCGAATTGACAACCACATCAGATAAAAAAGATGTCCAAACCGGTAATCATAATACGGATACTAAAAAAAGTGAGCCGCAAAATCCGGTTTAGTATTTGAAATATTTATTATAACTTTTCGATACAATTCCGAAGCGAGTTCGGTATCACTCGATGAGACACGCTACTACTGTTATGAGCTACTTGTTTAGCAATAAAAACTTGCGTCTGTTCGAGCGTTGCTTTGACAAAGGAAAAGCAGTATATCGAGACGTCTAAAAAACTTTATCCTTAGATACAATCCACCACCTGCGGAATTACTCGAAAAGACGTTGTGCTACTCAGTAGTCGTTTAATTTAACATTACACCGAAAAATTACCCACAGAAACATTAATATACTGCCTTGAAGAAACCGTAGTCTTTATACCAAAACGACATACAAAATATTTTAGACTATTTTATAAAACGATTTTGTATTATAAAACGGAGACAAAGGATTTCACATTCAAAGATTTAGAAGCAAAAAATAATGAGGCTGTCTCATAAGACAGTCTCTTTTTTATTTTAATAATATGCCACTATTTTATTTTTTATGAGGAAATAAGACTTTATTTCAAAAATAGATCTAATGATTGTGTCTTTGAGAAATTTAATAAGTTGATTTAGTTTATATATAGAAGTTTTAGCTATTAACTTTCTTAAATTATGAGCAATAATCATAAGGCCAAGCTCT
>JAMOMQ010000090.1 GCA_027066995.1 Flavobacteriales bacterium | reverse complement strand
AAATAATAATCCGTTATTTGGATTACATAAATCATTGGTAGTAAAATCAATATCTAACGGAAGTGTATCGCCGGCTGAAATAGATTGGTTGATAGTGCCGCTATATAAACTTGATCCTGAGGGATTACCTGTACCATCATCACAATAAATATCATAGGTATAGCCGGCAGGCACATTGATGTCACTATTATTTTGAAGACTTAAATGGACATTTACTTCTGTAGAAGCACTTGTAACAAGAGCAGTAGCGGAAGAAATGCCGTATTCAACCAATGAAGGTTTGCGAATATCTAATAATTCAGCCGTATTTCCTGTAGCAATGGTACTATGGTTACATGTAGTATTACCACAAGAAGCACTGGTTTCAATATAGTTAATAAAAGTTACATTTTGATTTTCATCGCAAGTTGTATCATCGGATAAAATATCGAAAGTAAATTCGGTTGTATCTCCGTCTCCCAAACCCTGCGGGTATTTAATAACCAGAACCGATCCCGAGGCAGATTCTAAAGTTACAGGATTTGTCCCGGTACTGTTAAAAGATCCCGTCACATAAGAAATGCCGGAAGGTAATGTAATTTTACCATAATCACTGTCGCCGGTATTAGGAGGTGATTGTCCTACTATAGCAGATATTTGAGTTGAAACTCTAATTTGTTCAGTAGTATTACACCCATCAATATGTGCACCGTCAGCATCAGCGGCATGTGGTAAAAATATAGTCGAAAAAGCATCATAAGGAGGTTCTAAACCGTCTATCAAAATTGGATCGGAGATACTTTGTGTATCATTTCCAATAGCTGGTTCACCACAAGTTTTATCACCGAAATATTTAAATTTTAAAGAAGAGTTGGAAATAAAATCACAGGTTGTCTGTAAATTTAATAAAACATTGACTTTTCTCCCGTTTACATCTGAGCCCATTTCACCGGTTCCGGGCAATCCTCCATAAGATACCAATCCGGAGTGCGTTATAGGAATATCATAAGTATCAGCCGAAATTTGAGTTAAAGGTAAACTAACTGTTTCCAAGTTCCCGGAATTAGCAGGATATTCAATTTGGATACTATTAATATCGACAGCATTAACACCTCCGGGAATAGTAAAATGAACATGAGGATTAACAATAGTGCCGTATTGTGCAGAGTTGATTTCAATTTTAATATCAAACGGATCACAATTGGTCACTTCAGTAGTTGGTTCTTCAATGATTTGTCCTTGAAGTTCTGCGCTGGAAGGTTGTAAAGTTATTTGTGTTTGATAATGATAACATGCATTGTCTACATCTACATAATTTGTGGGATAAGCATCACAATTAGATCCTAAAAGGAAATTAACATCTTGATCACTACATGAACTGTATTCTGCTTGAATTCTAATATCTTTACTTTCATTACTGTTTAATGATCCTATTTCAACCCATGTTTGCCCACCGCTATGAACGACATTTAATGCTGTTGAACCACCTCCGGTTATATCGGTTGCACTTGTTACATTAATATTAGTATTGTCTACTAAAATCCAGTTATAACCAACACTACCACTAGAAGTATTAACAACATTTAAATCGAAGTTTACTTGAGGACTGTTACCTGCCAAAATTGTAGATGCAGCAGGTTGTATGGTAAAAGTAGGTTGATAATAATAAAAATAATTGGTTCGAGATTGGATAAGTTCCTCTTCTTCGCCGGTAAGATATTGGAATTGATTCATAGAAGTTGTAACCGGTAGTTCATTAAGTTCATTGGCTGTGCAAGAACCTTTTACCAAAATTTTAATTCGCGGCCAATTAGTATCTCTATGATCAATTAAATTAACATTTACGGGTTCAAAATGATAAGTATTACCGGTTTGTGTCACGGAAATGTCTCCATTGGACAACAAATAAGTTCCGCCATAATTAAACCATTGGGCATCTATCAGTTCAATACCATCGGGTAAAACAATATCGGAATAATTCCATTTATAAATAGGCCTAAATTCATTGGGATTGATATCGCCCGAATTGGAATAAACACCGGCTAATAGTGTTAGCCATTTGTGCTCACAGTTTTTAAAAGAATCATAGTTGGGATACATATAATTGGCCGTATAAGCAACTTTTGCCAAGGTATATTTGGCATTGTCACCCCAATCGTCACAAGATACTTCATTGCCTAACATATCCAAAGAATAGTAACGGCCTCTAAATCCGCTTAATTGATGCAAGTTTACATTAGGCAGATTTTTGTTTATTCTATAATGCAATACCATGTGAAAGGTATCGCCATCTTCTACAACATTGTTTAATCCGTCAAGAGTTGCCGTTAAATCAAACTCTGCAGTATGATCATTTCCCGAACTGGAAACCGTTGGCGCCGATAGTGTTTCTATGGCTGTATCGGTTCCGGTATTACCATCGGTGTAATATATGGTTCCGGATATAAATTGTAGGTCATCGGCTCCTAAGGTGTTACCGTCTGTTGTATATTTAAGTCGTAAATGTAAATTGTCAAAAGTTGAAGAAGACATTTGTCCTTCTATTTTTATTTCCATTTGATCGCCGGCTAAATAGTTATCTACGTCGTATCCTTGGGCGTCGGCATCATCTAAATTGACTTGTGTTGACATTGTATTGTCTGTCCATCCGGGCGTAATTCGTTTGGCATCAAATAATGTGGTGGAGGGTCCGTTACAAGCAGGAGTACAACCATGTTGGGTAATTACCGGAAAACTGCCACAATGTATATCTTGATCGAGACAAACATTGCCATTGGCATCTTTTAATTTTAAATTTGTTTGATAATCAATGGTAAAAGTAGATCCGCCACCTGCTGCCGTATAAGTTGTACAATCCAAAACCAAAGGAATACGTAAAAATCCGTCTGAAAACAAACCGCTAAGTACATACCAGCTGTTAATTTCGGTGGTTGACCAGGTAATAGTATTCCCGGATTGTGTAAAACCTGACGGAGATCCAGAAAGTGATACACCATCCGGAACAGTAATATTTACGGTAAACTCCGAATCGGCACTATGGTCTAACATAGCATGACCATTGAGTCTGAAAGAAGCATACAAATGTGGTTTAATGGCAACCTCAAAAGGGGTACCGTCCGTGACATCGGAATCAGATTCTAATAAAGTCGGAACTTTGTAATCTCTAATCATATTACGGTATTCCAAATCTACACCTTTTACCTCACTGACATTATCACATTGTGTTTTACTCAGTGCATTAAACATAATATGTTCCCAACCAACATAGTCATATCTGGCGGTGCCGCAATTGTCTCTTTGGTTGATATTATAGTCATATTCGAATATCACCGAATCGCCGGGGGCAATATCATCAAAATAACCATCGCCGTCAACATCACTAAAACCTCCTGCTCCGTCAAAATCCGTAGTATGAGTATCGGGCAAGATGGCATAAGTATAGCCTGAACCGCGGCTGGCATAATTGGTGCTTGCCCAATGATCCATAGTAAAGGCTTGTCCGTTTACCATAAAATTACTTACTTGCTTGGTGTTATACCAATCAAATGCCCAACGGTTGTTATTGTTATAACCTATATTAAATAAATTATTGTTTGACCCTAATCCTAAGTTTAATAAAACATCTTTTGCCCAGGCAGTTGTACCCGTTCCGGTATTTTCAATTTTAATTTTGATATGATTGGTGGCACATATATCATGACCGTTTTCTAAAATCGTAACTTTTATATCAGGATTATTAATATCAAACAAAATATTGCCTGAAACCCGGTGAGATGTTTGGCACTCCCATGCCGCTTGATGATAGATAACAGAGTCATCACAATCTGATAATTCAAAAGATTCTGTAAAAACCAACGATTCACCGTCTTCAAAAGTTCCATTACCATTTTCGGTGCTAGTAGCTACATTAAACGGTGCCGAAGACATATCCAGATTATAGATTAAATGTGAAGCTGTTGAGGCAGGATCAGGTGTTAATTGGGTTCCGTTGTAATAAAGCTTATAATTGACAACGCTTGCTCCAAGGTCAACTGTATGAACTGCCTGAGATGTACCGGCATTGCCACCATTTACTATAGTTATATCTCTTGAATGCACATATCCCGCTTCAATCACACCTACAACCGGATCTATGGATTCTATGGACAAAGACGCCGCTAACAAATCATAATTCCCGATTTCACCATCTGTATCAATGGCGGTTTGGTTACCTACATCGGTGTCTGTATAAGACAAACCTGCTATGTCTTTAAACACACCTCCGGTTTCTTTATAAGTAACGGCATCACAATTTGCAGAACGAGTAAACTTAAACTTTACATAATCACCGATATCCCATGTATTATCTGCCGAAGTATTAATTAATGAAAAAGAAACATCGTTTAAATTGGAAATATCATCTTCGGCAATAATATAGTTCCCCGTACCGTTATTATTATCAACTATTGCAACACTACCGGGGACATAATTGACACCATCCGGTAAGTCAAATTTAACAATTAAAGATTTTAAACTGTTTTTTTTGGCTTGTATAGTGATTAAATTGTCACTGTTTTGACTTCCGCCACCTACCCCTAAATCTGTAGGGGTATAAATGACACGAAAATCACTGTTTTCAAACTGCGCCTGTAAGTTGCTGATGCTAAATAATATAGTAAACAAAAATACAAGTTTGGTAATTTGTTTTTTTGTAGAGGGGAAAAAATTATGACGTTTCATATATTCTTTAAATTTCTTATAAATTAATTGTGCAAATTACAAATTTTTCCCAATTTATTTATATTATTTAATTCCTTTCTACAAAATAAAATTGTTGTTTACTTTTTAGTTTTTTTTAACCAATATTTTTTACGGATTTATATAAATCTAAAATAATGTTTTTATATATTGTTACAACAATTGGTTTGATTATTATAAATGTTTTACAATTTTATGTTATACCAAATATTGCAAGCAAAAAAGCCTGTAATTCAAAATAAAAAACGCAATAAGAAAGATAGAACGTTAATAATATTCAATAACATTCCGTAAATAATAACTTTTAAGATATTATATAATAAAAGTTATTGTATCACATCATACGTGATACAAGATGACTTATACCAAATTGGTTTATATATTTGGTCAATATGTTATTTAATACCTAATTTTTTCTTTAAGTCTTTCGGTAAAGCATCTTTATGTACAAAAATGTCTATGGTTTTATATTTAAAATAAGGATATGATGCCAAAAAGTAACCGTTTAATTGATTGCTTTTACCCCAAGAATTTTTAACTACAAAATATTTATTATCATGTTGATCCTTAACAATACCAACTATGTGCATCCCGTGATCATCGGTAGTACGACCATCTTCAAAGGCTTGTTGTCGCATTAGCGGCGTAATTTTTTTCTCTTTAACAGGTTGGTAAAAAGCATTCGGTATTTTTTCGCCGTTTTCATCAAAAAATAAATCGTTCGATTTTCTATTTTGTACGGTTCTTTCGTCTTGAGGCACAATAGCCAAACCTTTTCTGTGAGAAAACCCTCTTTCAGAAACATCGGCACCCCAAGCAAAAGTATAGCCTTTCATAATAGCATTTTCGGCGATTTGCAGCAACTCATTCAATGGGATATTATAAGTTGTATGCATTTGCCAATTATCCGGAATTTCCATAGCAAAGGCTTTATAATAAGGATGGTGTGTAAAAGAGGTCAATTCCACATAATCATCCATATTTAAATCTAAATGTTTTGCATAAGTTTTAGGAGTATAATTTTTTCCGTCAACGGTAAACGTAAAATCTTCTGTATTATCAGGCACTTGTCCCAAATAGGCATCAACTGTTTCTGCAATGGCTTTTTTCCAAGATGGTGTTAAAACATTATTTTGCGGTTTTTTATTTAAGGCTTGCACCATAGCTTTTAATACGGCATTAAGCTCTGCATGATTATGAATATCACCACCATAGGCTTTTCCCGGATAAGCAAATTCGGGAACAATCCCATAATTGTTAATCACCCAAGGGATATCATGTGCTTCTCCCCCTTCATCAAAATTGGTATGTCCGCCACTGAGCAGATAATTACGTGCTTTGCCTAAATAAGCATTGCGAGCGACCCACATTTCAGATAAATTATGCACTCCTTTACCTTTACGCAATAATTCGGATTCTAAAAAAGAAAGTGTAGAAAAACTCCAGCATGTTCCTGTCCGGTTTTGGTTTTTGACAGGCGTATCATCAAGGTGTTTAATGACTTTAAATTGGTATTTACTACCTTTTACGTTAGTAAAATTTTTATGGTTTTCTAATTGAGACCAACCGTTAAATATAATGAATATAAGTAACCATATTGAAAAAATCTTTTTCATAATAATAAATTTTTAAATTTCAATTTATAAAATTACAGTTTTTAAACGGGATAACAAATCTAATTTTACAAAATCCTCATATAATACCAAATCGACATACAAAATATTTTGGACTATTTTGTATGTTGTTTTGGTATAAGTTCTATTGATATAAAAATTTATCGGTATAAAAATATCAAATGTATAGACCAATACTTACAGGCAAATATTGGTATCTTTGCATTTTGAAAATGAAGTTATTATGAGAAAACAAAATAACAAAATAGAACTAATGGCGCCTGCAGGCAGTTGGGAAGCTTTACAAGCAGCTATTGACAATGGTGCGGACTCGGTTTATTTTGGAGTTGAACAACTCAATATGCGGGCCATGTCAAGCATAAACTTTACGTTGGAAGAATTACCCGAGGTAGTGCAAAGATGTGAGAAAAATGGTGTCCGTTCTTATCTGACTTTAAATACCATTGTATACGATCACGACTTATTAATAGCCAAAAAACTTATAAAGGCTGCTAAAGATGCCGGTGTAAGTGCCGTGATAGTAGCCGACCAAGCTGTCATGTTTATGGCGCGTGAAGCCGGCTTGGAAGTGCATATTTCCACTCAAATCAATATTACTAATGTAGAGACTTTAAAATTTTACAGCACTTTTGCCGACACCATGGTTCTGAGTCGTGAATTAAGTTTGAGACAAGTAAAACATATTACAGACCAAATTAAAAAACAACAAATAAAAGGCCCTTCGGGTCGTTTGGTCGAAATTGAGATTTTTGGCCATGGAGCATTATGTATGGCTGTTTCGGGCATGTGTCATATGAGCTTACACACTTATAATTCATCAGCAAATCGTGGCGCTTGTAAACAAAACTGCCGCAAACCTTATATAGTAATCGATAAAGAGTCCGGCATTGAATTGGAAATAGACAACGAATATATTATGTCTCCAAAGGATTTGATGGTATTAGACTTTTTAGATCAAGTTAAAGATGCCGGAGTCAATGTTTTAAAATTGGAAGGACGCGGACGTGCTCCCGAATATGTCGCTACAACAGTTAAAACATATCGTGAAGCTATTGATGCCCTGTATAACGGAAATTTTACGCAAGAGCGTGTTGAACAATGGGTAACTGATTTGGCTCGTGTTTACAATCGTGGTTTTTGGAGTGGCTACTATTTAGGTCGCAAGTTGGGAGAATGGACAACTCCCGGATCACACGCAACCCAAAAGAAAATATATTTGGGAAAAGGTTGGCATTTCTATCCTAAAGCGCAAGTAGCTGAATTTAAAATAGAAGCTTTTGACTTAAAACAAGGGGATAAAATTTTGATAACAGGACCAACCACAGGTGTTATAGAAATGGATCTTAAAGAAATGTATGTCAATGATCAACCGGGCACTTTTGCCAAAAAAGGTGATATTATATCTATTAAAATGAATAAAAAAATACGACCTGCCGATAAACTATATAAATTGGTTCCGGCAGAACAAGTTAAATAAAACCAAATTGGTTTATATTTAAATGAGGCTGTCTCAAAAGATTGAATTATCTGTCATTCCGAACAAAGTGAGGAATCTCATGTTTGATAATCAACAACTTATATTTTCATTATTATATGAATTATTTATAAAAAACCCTTTTGAGACAGCTTCATTTAATCAAGAACAAAAACGCCGTAGTAACCATAGCTACAAACAATCATTTTCAACGCTCGGTAAGTGAAAATGAAATATAGGACTATTTTGCATGTCGTTTTTATAACATTACTATGGAAATTCTCATTTGAAATAGGTCAACCTAAAATCTTATAAACCGAATCAAAAATAATCCGTATTTTTACCTAAAACAATATTTATGCACAATTACGGTTTTTGGTCGGTCATTCCCCCTTTACTGGCTATTGTATTGGCAATTCGCACCAAACAGGTTTACATTTCTCTGTTACTGGGTATTTGGTTGAGCTGGATTATCATTGACCACGGCAATCTGTTTTCGGGCACCTACGATGCCATAATGGCACTGGTCGATGTATTTAAAGATGCCGGTAATACCAAGACCATTATGTTTAGTGCCTTGGTCGGCGGATTGATTATTTTAATTCAGAAATCCGGCGGCGTCTCCGGTTTTGTCCGTTGGATAGACCAAAAATTAGGAGGTCTGCAACCCGAACATCTGGATAAAAATCGAAAAAAAATACAATTTTTTGCCTGGTTAACCGGCGTATTAATTTTTGTAGAAACCAGTATTTCTTCATTAACCGTAGGAACTGTTTTTCGTCCTGTATTTGACAAATTGAATATCCCCCGAGAAAAACTGGCTTATATTGCCGATAGCAGTTCAGCTCCCACCTCAATTATAATTCCGTTTAATGCTTGGGGGGCTTTTATCATAGGATTGCTCCTTACGCAAGGATTTGAAGATGGATTTGGTGTTTTATTTAAAGCCATGCGTTATAATTTTTATCCGTTTTTAGCCTTATTGTTGGTCATAATTGTTATTTTTTTTAAATGGAATATCGGGCCCATGAAAAAAGCCGAAAAACGAGCCTTGGAACAAGGAAAAGTATTGTCGGATACTGCCAAACCCATGATTTCAGAAAACTTGACAGCCGTCCATTCTATTGCCAAAAAAGACAAAGTTATTAATATGATTGTACCACTGACTATTATGGTTTTAATGATGCCTGTAACACTTATTTTAGATGGCTGGCAAAAAGCCTCAGAAAATTTAGGAAATGGTATTTCGTTGGAAAAAATCTTTTATGCCATTGGCAAAGGATCCGGATCAACTGCAGTGCTAATAGCCGTCTTAACTGCTATCTTTGCAGCTATGATTTTATATAAAAGCCAAAAGATAGCCACATTTACCGGAATGTTCGATTGGATACTTAAGGGAATCTCCGAGATGATGCCCTTGGCGCTATTGATGTTATTGGCTTTTGCCATAAGTCACGTCACCAAAGAACTCGGCACCGGCCAATTTGTAGCCCAATTGACCAAAGACTTTTTGTCTCCTTCCATTGTACCTTTCATTATCTTTATATTGGCTGCCTTTATTGCTTTTGCTACCGGTACCTCTTGGGGCACTTTTGCCATTATGATACCCATTGCCGTACAAATGGCACATAGCCTTCATGTCAATCCGTATTTAACCATAGCAGCAGTGCTCAGTGGTGGTGTTTTCGGCGACCACAGTTCTCCCATTTCCGATACTACCATCATTTCATCTATGGCATCTGCCAGTGACCATATTGACCATGTTAAAACACAATTGCCTTATGCACTGATAGCCGGTGGTCTGGCAGCTTTACTATTTTTGATAAGCGGGTATTTTGTTACTTAATACGCATTATTTCTCCTTTCAACTTTAACTATCAACTTTTAACTTATATGTCCGGTATCTATATACACATTCCCTTTTGTAAACAGGCTTGTCATTATTGCGATTTTCATTTCAGCACATCATTAAAACATAAAGACGGGCTCATTCAAGCCATTATTCAAGAAATATATCAACGAAAAAAAAATTGGGAAACTCATCGTTTTGAAACCATATATTTTGGCGGTGGAACACCCTCAATCGTCCATATTGCGGATATTGAAAAAATCTTAAAAGCCATCAAGCAAAACTATCACATTAATGATAATGCGGAAATCACTTTGGAAGCCAATCCGGATGATCTGAATCTTGAAAAACTCAAACAATACAAGGCTATTGGGATCAACCGGCTCAGCATCGGCATACAATCGTTTTATGAAGAAGATTTGGTAAAATTAAACAGAAGCCACAATGCCCGGCAAGCAACTGCCGCTATTGAAAATGCACAAAAAGCAGGCTTCAATAATATAACAATTGACTTGATATACGGCATTCCGAGTCTAACGGACACTAAATGGTTACAAAATATTGACACCGCCCAACAATATAACATTCCGCACATTTCCGCTTATGCCTTAACTGTTGAACCCAAAACAGCATTGGCATGGCAAATCAAAAACGGCAAATATCCGCCGGTTTCCGAAGAACAAGCTGCCCGGCAATTTGATATTTTAAAAAATAAATTGTCCGGCCATAATTTTATACACTACGAAATAAGCAACTTTGGAAAAGAAAATTTCATTTCACGTCATAATACTGCCTACTGGCAAAACAAACCCTATTTGGGACTGGGACCGGCGGCACATTCGTACAACGGACAACAAAGACGCTGGAATATTGCTAATAATACCAAGTATATAAAAAATATACAAAACCGGAATTATTATGAAATGGAAAATCTTAGTAAACAAGATATTTATAACGAGATAATCATGACAGGTTTACGCACCATTTGGGGTGTAGACTTAAACCGAATCGAAGCCTTGGGAACAACTTATATGGAACAACTAATAAAAACTACTCAAACATATATTAAAAACAAACAATTAATACTGGAAGATCATTATTTAAAAGCCCATCCCGATAGTCTTTTTCTGATTGAAGGAATTATTAGTGATTTGTTTATAGTATGAAGCACCTGTCAATAACTGTAATGTTATGCACCCGGCCCAGTTATATAAACTTGCAAAGATATATAAGAAGTAAGGAACCGGTTGTTTTCAAAAATTGTTTATGTCTTATAAGACCGATGCTGTATAAATGTTATTTACAAAATGACAAATTGCTTCAAATAATAAAAGATTCTTAGCAAAATAGTTTCTGTTTTAATCCTAAATATATATCATTTCGGTATTAAACCAAATCTATTTATAAAATAGTCCAAAATATTTTGTCCCGAAGCTCCGGGATTTGGCTTGGACAAGGAGAAAAACACAGTAGTAGCCGTAGCTACGTGCGGGTATTTTCAACGGTGAGAAAGCCAAAAAGAAGGGCTATCTCAAAAGTGAATTTTTGTTGTCATTGCGATGAGGAACGAAGTGGCAATCTGTTGATTTTCAACAACAAATATTAATAGCACTTCAGGTTTCTCATTGAGATAATGGCTTTTGAGACAGCCTCATGCCGTTTTGGTATTACATAGGCACTAACATTTTGACCATAAAAAAACCCCACTGAAAAAATCAGTGAGGTTTTTAATTTAAAAGATGGGCGGCGACTTACTTTTCCACCTAACGGTAGTATCATCAGCGCTGCCGGGCTTAACTGCTCTGTTCGGTATGGGAA
>JAMOMQ010000089.1 GCA_027066995.1 Flavobacteriales bacterium | reverse complement strand
AATAACTTCAGCTTGTGCCACAACTTGTGCTTCTTTATACTGTTGGTATAAATGCACCTTACTGCGTATCTTAACCATACGCGGTATTTTGATAGGATTGCCTAAACTGTCTTTGACTATACGGCCATTGGCATCTTTTTGATAGGTATAGCCATCTTGTATCTCTTTTTCTTCAATCACTTCTTTATCACGCTCTTGGTCTGGAGACAAATTAATTTGTTTAAATTTTAATTTGATAGTATAATCATATTGCCTGCCCCCCTGTTTTTTATTATGATAGTCCACCCAAAAATTACTGGCCCCGTATGAACTGAAATTGAGTAATTCGTCTTGCAATTTTTTGGGAATTACTTTATTGGTTTCATTGACAATTTTTACCAAAGCATAAGTCATACCGCGCTCATGTGCTTGCTGCATTAGTTGCGATACATCTTTATAACCGGTATCAATTCTGTCAAGTTCGTCCAATATATCATAGGCTTGCCGTATATCCGCTTTATTATGACTTTTAAGCAGTATTTTGGCTTTTTTATACAAATGTGCTACCAAGTGCTGTTTGGCATTAATGATTTTATCGGTATAGTCTTCCATGGCAAAAGTCACTTGCTTGTTTTGCTTAACCAAATACAAAGGTAATACCGGCTTGATTTTATCTTGACGCGTATCGAGTAATAAATAAGTCTCATAAATTTGTCGCCATTTATCCGGATTGGGCTCTTTAGAAAGTTTATTAATCAGAGCCTTATCACGTTCAACGGCCTTATCATAAGCCTCTTTGAGCAATTGCACATAAGGATCGGCACTTTTTTTGCCTTTTTTCTTTTTTATTTTTTCCAAAGACAAATCTATAGCTTGGTCAAACTGACCCGAATATATAGCGTTTTGTATCTCTTTAACATTACCGCATGATGATAAAAAAATAACAAACAAAATGTTATAAAACATCAATTTTTTCATAATAAAATAATTTGGTTAGCGCTTTTCAAATATAAACATTAAAATTTAAAAATTACATTGTTTCTTTTTGTAAGATTTTATCAATAAGTTCCTGATATGTTCCCATTTCCGGACTATAATCCAAAATAAGATTATACAAACCCAATTTTACAGCTTTATCAAAATTATTTTTGTTTATAGTATATACTATTTTTTGTGTTATTAAATCGTTACTTTTAAAAAAGTGCATTTGATTTTCGTTAACCTTATCAAAAAAACTGGCATAATAGTCCAATTTAAAGTTTTTAGGGATAACAAAATAAAGCCACTCTTTACCTTTATTAAAGCCTTCCCACGCTAGTGTTATATTTTTATTTTTAAATCGTAAATAATTTAAAAACAAAAAGCTTTCATCAGCTATCATAATATTATTTATAATTGAGGGATGGCTATCAAAAAACATTAATAAACTGTCGGCTACTTGTAATGAGTTTTTTTTAATATCTAAGTAAACTATGGTATTTGTATCTATAACATTTAAAAAACTTTCAAAACTTAGAATTTTCTGATTGGTTTTGAAATCCCCGTAATAAAGATTTTTATTTTTAATAAATTCCCATTCTACTTGATATATGCTAGTATCAATATGTAATAAACGTTTTAAATTTTCATCATGAAAAATTATTAATTTTCCATCTTTGGTTATGTTTAGATCTGTTTCCACAGCTTTAAAGTCATACTTTTTACTGAGTTCAAATGCTTTCCGGGTATTTTCAACAACATTTTTTTGAATGACGCCACGGTGTGCAAACAGCAATGGTTTTTTATTTGATAAATTTATTAAAACCGGTTTGCCGTATCCACCACCTAAAATAATCAGAAGTAACAAAATAAATAAAAAGCTTGCCAAAACAAGCTTTAAGAATTTAATAATCAGTTTTTTATATACTAACATCAATATAACTATTAAAAATAAAAAACTAAATCAATGGCCAAATGTTTGGGAATTATTTTTACTTGGTCATCGGCGCTGATGTCAGTAAAACCTAAATGATAAGAGAGACCTATACCTATACTGCCAAAATCCAAATCATATTCGGCACCGGCTCCTGCCATAAAACTCATACCAAAAGTATTGATCATATCTTTAACATCAACTTCATTGCCATCCGTTTTAGCTTTGGCGGCTACATTCAAATCAAAAGTGCCACCAAAAAAACCGGTAATATGCACATTGTCAGTCACCTCTTTACTACGCAATTTTAAAGCCAAAGGTATTTCCAAGGTAGTCACTGACATATCGGTTTCGTCACTATCAAAAGATTTGCTGTGAATCAACAAACCCGAATGTAAATAATAATTATCGGCAAATTGATAATCGGCCAACAGACCACCTTTCCAGCCCAATCCGCCTGAGCCGTCTTTGTCGGTCACCCATTTGTCATCGGCATCTTTATATTGCAACTTATTAAAATTAATGGTCGGCGCCAGTGTCAAT
>JAMOMQ010000088.1 GCA_027066995.1 Flavobacteriales bacterium | reverse complement strand
TAATTGAGCCATATCATATACAAATACACTGTCTTTATTTTGCTGTTTATTGTTGATATACAGCTGTTTGACATCTTTAAGCTGATACAATACCGACCATGGATATTTTTGGGCGGGATGTAATTTAACACTTAAAGAATCCTGTGCAAAAAATGCTTGTGTAAACAGGAATAATAAAAAGACTATATAAAATTTTTGCTTCATAATTAGCTGATTTGATTTACAAAAAACAAATATCATACCTTTTTAGCTAAAATAAAAGTATTTCGACTTTTGATTTGGCAAATTCTCTTGATCAACTGCCGTTATATCAAATAACCGATTTGGTATAAGGTCCAAAAAAATACGATTCCGCAGATACGAAATCGTATTTTTTTATCAATTAACTTAGGCTATAAGACACCAAGTCAAACCAAGCCAAAATTAAACAATACCTTGTGCCAACATAGCGTCGGCTACTTTGACAAATCCGGCAATATTAGCACCTTTTTCATAATCTATCCAGCCTTCGTCAGTCTTTCCGTATTTGACACAAGATTGGTGAATATCGTTCATAATACGTTTAAGTTTTTCATCAACTTCTTCTCGTGACCAATTAAAACGCAATGAGTTTTGACTCATTTCCAAACCGGAGACCGCCACACCACCGGCATTAGAAGCTTTACCCGGGGCATACAAAATTTTAGCGGCTTTGTACAACTTAATAGCCTCAGGGGTTGAAGGCATATTAGCCCCTTCGACCACAGCTATAACACCGTTTTTGAGCAACTTGGCCGCATCTTCGGCTTCAATTTCATTTTGGGTGGCACAAGGCAATGCTATATCAGCTTTAACACCCCAAGGACGTTCTCCTTTAAAATATTTAGCGTTGGGATATTTATCAACATACTCATAAATACGACCGCGTTTGACATTTTTAAGATGCATAACAAATTTCAATTTTTCGGCATCTATGCCATCCGGATCATAAATATACCCGCCTGAGTCTGACAAAGTAACCACTTTACCGCCCAATTGAGTTACTTTTTCGGTGGCATATTGCGCCACATTTCCACTACCAGATACCAACACGGTTTTGCCTTTAATGGAATCGCCTTTCGTATTTAACATTTGCTCGGCAAAATAAACCACACCGTAACCGGTCGCTTCGGGGCGGATTAGCGAACCTCCAAAGGAAACACCTTTACCGGTTAAAACACCTGTAAATTCGTTTTTTAATTTTTTATATTGGCCAAACAAATAACCTATTTCGCGACCACCTACGCCTATATCTCCGGCAGGCACGTCGGTATTAGGCCCTATGTGTCTAAACAGTTCACTCATAAAGGCTTGCGCAAAACGCATAACCTCGGTATCCGATTTGCCACGAGTGTCAAAATCCGAACCTCCTTTACCTCCACCCATAGGCAGGGTCGTCAAAGAATTTTTAAAGGTTTGTTCAAAACCCAAAAATTTTAAAATACTCAAGTTAACCGTTTCATGAAAACGTAATCCGCCTTTATATGGGCCTATAGCCGAATTGAACTCAACGCGATAACCGCGGTTGACTCTTGTTTTGCCTTTATCGTCAACCCAGGGAACACGAAACATAATAACTCTTTCGGGTTCTATCATCCGTTCCAATAACATCTTATTATTGTATTTGGGATGCTCCATCATAAATGGGATAATGGCTTCGGCAACTTCGCTGACCGCTTGTAAAAATTCGGGTTCGTTAGGATTACGATGCTTGGCATAATCCATAAAAGCGTTAATTTGTTCTTGATATTTGTTTTTCATAACTAAAGGTTTAATAATTTGATGCTTTAAGTTAGCAATTATTTACAAATATGCAAGTGATAAAAATACTTAATTTCTTAAATCTTAAAACTTTGGTTGTATAAACATAAAAGAACCTGCCTTAAAAGTATGTTTTGTAAATTGTGTATATGAATAATATTGAAACAATAATACCAAATCGACATACAAAATATTTTTGACTATTTTATAAATCGATTTGGCATGAATTGCTGATTATCAGACATAAAATTCCTAACTGTGTTCAAAATGACAGATAATTCACTCTTTTGAGACAGCTTTAAAAAAATTCAACAATTAAAAAAAACTAATACATTTTTTCTCTCAATTCTTTGATTTTTTTATCGGTAAGATATTCATCAAAACTCATCAAACGATCAATGGTGCCTTTGGGTGTAATTTCTATAACCCTGTTAGCCACTGACGATGCAAAAGCATGGTCACGAGTCGTAAAAATAACCGTTCCGGGAAAATTGATCAAAGCATTGTTTAAAGCTTGAATGGATTCCAAATCCAAGTGGTTGGTAGGTTCGTCAAGTAAAAGAATATTAGCTTTTTTCATCATCATCCGCGAGAGCATGGCACGCACTTTTTCACCTCCAGATAAGACCTTTACCGACTTTAAAGCTTCGTCGCCGCTAAAAAGCATCTTACCTAAAAATCCACGTAAGTAAACATCTTCTCGTTCCTCGTCGGTTTTGGCAAATTGTCGCAACCAATCGACTAAAGAAATGTCTTCTTGAAAATATTTGTCATTATCTGCCGGCAAATAAGCTTGCGTTGTAGTGACACCCCAACGGTAACTGCCGGTATCGGGCTCCATATTGCCGGTGATTATTTCGTAAAAAGCCGTAGTAGCACGTGAGTCTTTAGAGATTAATGCCACCTTGTCGCCTTTGTTCAGATTAATATCTACTTTGGCAAACAATAAATCTTCGTCAATGCTTTTTGACAAATTATCAGTTTCAAATATTTGATCGCCGGCCTCCCGTTCCGGTTGAAAAATGATTCCGGGGTAGCGTCTGCTGGATGGCTTGACATCATCGATATTGAGTTTTTCAATCATTTTTTTACGGGCAGTCGCTTGCTTCGATTTAGCCACATTAGCCGAAAAACGACGGATAAAGTCTTCCAATTCTTTTTTTCGTTCTTCTGCCTTTTTGTTTTGTTGGGCTCTTTGTCTGGCTTTGAGCTGACTGGCGTTATACCAAAACGTATAGTTACCGGTATAAAAATTGAGTTTGCCGTAGTCAATATCTACCGTATGTGTGCTAACGGCATCTAAAAAATGGCGGTCATGCGACACAACGATAACGGTATTTTCGTAATTGGCCAAAAAATCTTCAAGCCAAGCAATGGTTTCAAAGTCCAAATCGTTGGTAGGCTCATCCATAATCAGCACATCAGGGTTGCCAAACAGGGCTTGGGCCAATAAGACACGCACTTTCATCTTGCTTTCGAGTTCGGACATTTTGGTATAATGCAAGTCTTCGGGCACCCCCAAATTGGATAATAAAATAGCCGCATCACTTTCGGCATTCCATCCGTTCATTTCTTCAAAACGCTCTTGCAACTCCCCCATTCTATTGACTTCTTTGTCTGTAGGATCGGGATTGGCATATAGTTCATCCAGTTCTTTTTGTATCTTATATAAATCTTGATTGCCCATCACCACAGTGTCCAAGACGGTATAATCGTCAAAGGCATTGTGATCTTGTTTCAGAACTGACATACGTTTGCCGGGTTCTAAATGCACTTTGCCGGTGGTTGGCTCTATATCACCTGATAAAAC
Source organism: Flavobacteriales bacterium (assembly GCA_027066995.1). Lineage (GTDB taxonomy): Bacteria > Bacteroidota > Bacteroidia > Flavobacteriales > Flavobacteriaceae > WGBX01. The sequence continues at coordinate 7,907 of JAMOMQ010000088.1, read as the reverse complement.
TTTTAAAAAGGTTGATTTTCCGGCACCGTTTGCACCGATAATTCCATAGGTATTACCCTTTTTAAACTGGGCATTGACCTCGTCGAATAAGACACGTTTTCCGAATTGAACGGAGACATTATTTACTGATAACATAAGTTCTTTTAAAATTTTTGCAAAATTACAATTTTAATTTTAAAAAAAGTAAACCATAAGTTCGTAGTCAAATATTAAAATTACAATTGAAATAACCTTAATAAGACTGTCTCAAAAAGATTTAATTAATATAATATTATAAAAAAATAATTGTTAAATCGTTGATTTTCAAAGTTAAAGATTTCTCGTATTTGCTCGAAATGACAAACAATTCACTCTTTTGAGACTGCCTCATATTTACAACCGGCATTTCAGATATTAATTAAGTCTGCTTGGCTATCCACTCATTAACAACTTTGAGCAATTCGTCAATATTTGCTTGGTGTTTGCGCGGCGTATGCCCACGTGTTATGGTAGATGCGTTTCCTACCAATAAACGACTCACTTCACTCCAATTGATAAATTTGCGTAAATTTTCCAAACGTTCTATTTCTTTTTTACTTTTTTTAGTTTTAATGGTTTTAGATTCAATAACCAGTTCTTTTGAATTTTTACGGGTAACCACATAAGGTTTTTCCAATTCTAAAACCAAGGTTTCGCCTTTTTCTTTAATAGTAAAGTTAATTTTACCGGTCTCGACATGTATTAAATTTCCTACCGGAAAGTCAACTTTGGTCTTTACTTCCAACGGAATAATTTTTCGTGCTTTTATTTTCATAATTCTTTATTTTAAAATTTTTCTTTAATTAGTTAATCAAATTGCTATTGCAAACGGCTTATTGAAATTTATGTAATTTCATAGTTTGGCCGTCCAAAACCAAATAGGTAAAATGATTTAACCAATCACCTGTGTTAAAGTAAACCGACTTTTCATCTACAGGCATTTTTAACGGTAAGTGCCGGTGCCCAAATACAAAATAATCAATGCCGGGATGTTTTTTTAAATAATTTTTAGCATATAAAAAAAGCCATTCGCCGTTTTCACCATGAAAATGATTGTCATATTCGCCACTAATCAATTTGTTTTTTTGCGATAAATACCGGGCCAAAGCCAAACCTATATCAGGATGCAGCCACCGGTAAGCCCATTGGGCCACCGGATTGGTAAAAATATGTTTTAAAAACTTATAACTCTTATCACCGGGGCCTAAACCGTCTCCGTGTCCCAATAAAAATGTTTGCTTGTTTATGGTAAATATTTCCGGTTTAAAAAAAACGGGAATATTGAGTTCGGTTGATAGGTAATCACGCATCCACATATCATGGTTGCCAACAAAAAAATAAATGGGAATACCGCTATCGGTGAGTTCGGCCAATTTGCCCAAAACTCTTATAAATCCTTTGGGAACAGCCCGTTTATACTCAAACCAAAAATCGAACATGTCACCCAAAATAAAAATGGCACCGGTATCGTGTTTTACCATATCCAACCATTGCACAAACATTTTTTCGCGCATTTGGCTAGGTATTTTAGCATCCAAACCAAAATGATGGTCAGATATAAAATAGGCTTTTTGGCCTTGAGATAAATTGATATGTTTATTTTTGGTCATCGGCAAACCATTCGGCATAAGATGTGCCTGTTTCGTATAATCGTAAATGGTGTAAACGCATATTGGAAGGCAAATGCGGCTTGATGCGCGCTGCCATATCTTGAATCATCATTTCGCCGGTCGGTTGAAAATCGACCAGCAGAATATGGTGACCTCGTTCCGATAAAAAATCGCCTATTTCTTTGTAAGAAGTGTTTTTATTGAGCACCAAAGCATGATCATAGTCGTCGATAACATATTTTTTTACAACATCTTTTAAGTCGCCAAAATCTATGACCATACCAAATTTTACATTATTGGGATCCATAATAGGCTCTCCGATTACGGTCACTTCCAGAGTATAACTATGGCCGTGCACATTACGACACTTACCGTCATAACCGGCCAAGGCATGTCCGGTGTCAAAATGAAATATTTTTGTCAATCTTATTTTAGCCATACCATTTTCTATTTAATTATCATCTTTTGTAAATTCGTCTTCCTCATATTCCATCAAATCCTCGTCATCTTCAGGGCCTTTATAGTGCTTGGTAAAATACCAAACCATCAGCATGGTAATACTAAAACCCAAAATAACGGGCAATAAGGCTGTAAACCAATAGGTTATTTGATAAACCAAGTCTTTTTCAGCAGTCGTTAATAACATAAATACGTCTTTTGGGCAAAGATACGGAATTTCAATTGAATTACAGGTTTTAGAACGCCGGGGGCAATTCTGATGGATAGCCTTTATAAATCGGTTTTAAACTGCGCTTCAAATTCTTCTAAAACAGGCTTGACGGTTTCTTCCGGCAAATCGCTGATTTTGATATACATCAGCCCGTCAATGGCATTGTTAAAATTAGGATCGACATTAAAGGCAATCAACCGGGCATTTTGTTTGATGTATTTTTTGAGCAAGACCGGAATTTTTAAATTTTCGGGTTCCAGTTCGTCTATCAACTTGTCAAATTTGGTCAGATTATCACCGGCAGTATTAAAAATAAAGGCTTTATCTTCTTCTTTTAGTTTTACTTTAAAAGCTTTGTTAGGGCGGACATATTGGGCGGTATAAGCATCATAAAAATAAGACTTCATAAATTCGATAATTAATGACTTTGAAAAATGTGTAAATTTATCACTGATGCTGACCGGCCCTATCAAGAATTCATGATCCGGAAATCGTAAAGTGGTATGCACTATACCGCGCCATAGCAAAAATAACGGAAAAGGTTTTTGTTGATAGTCTTTTACTATAAAAGCCCTTCCCATTTCTATAGACTTTTGCATCATATCGTTCAATTCGGGTTCAAAAGTAAACAACTCACTCAAATAAAAGCCTTTGATACCGTATTGATCAAAAATATCACGTCCCAATCCCATTCTATAGGCACCTACCAAACGTTGCTTGTCTTTATCCCAAAGAATCAGATGTTTGTAATATTTATCATATTTGTCCAAGTCTATAGGTTTGCCGGTGCCTTCACCCACTTCTCTAAAGGTTATTTCGCGCAAACGACCTATTTCTTGCAAAATATGCGGCATGTTTTTAGCATCGGATAAAAAAGCCACGTATTCATTTTTTTCAAACAATTTGTCATCAATATGATGTAAATGCCGGATATCATCAAGCAACAATTTACTATCTACCGGTGGTGCTATGGCTGCAAGGGTTTTATCATTTTTCTTAAGCGGCTTTTTGATTTTGTCTTTTAGCGAATCTTTTTCAAAAGTTTTGGCCAAGATATAGGTTTTCTTTCGAATAAATTCGCCCAGCATATCATGATTGGCAAAACTCTCCTGCATTTTAGGTGTAATAGGCTTACCAATGCGCACTTTAATGGTCTTTTTCATATCCGAGATAGCTTCAGAAGGCAGTTTGGCAGTTCGCAATAAGGGATGCAAACGTGACAACCAATAAAACAAACGGCTGTTGCGCCCGTGAAAATAAACCGGAATAATGGGGACCTTGGCTTTATATAACAATTTGAGTGCCTGTTTATCCCAAGTCTTATCCACTATTAATTTTCCATCTTTATACACTGACACTTCTCCGGCAGGAAACAAACCCAAACCATGACCATCTTCCAAGTATTGCAAAGCATTTTTTAAACCGGAAATTGAACTTGAATCTTTGGCATCAATATGGATCATATAAGCTTCCAATTGAGGTATATTTTTTAAGATAAACGAACTCAAAATTTTATAATCGGGACGTTTTTCCAATAAAATTTTTAACAATAGAACACCGTCAAGACCGCCCAAGGGATGATTAGAAACCGTAATAAAAGGGCCTTGTTCGGGAATTCGCTTCAAATCTTCGGAAGGAATGTCTATTGATATATCGAGCCTGTCAATAATGGCATTGACAAAGTCCAAACCGTGTTGATCACTTATTTGGTTATAAATACGGTTGATCCGTTTCATGCCCAACATTTGCATCAATAGCCAACCGGCTGCCGTGCCGGCTTTGCCAAACCTGTCTAAATGTATGGCGCGTGCAATATCGGAAGGTTTAATCAGTGAGTTATTCATTATATGTTGGTTGTTTGTTTGTTACAACAAAGATACAAAAGTCTTTTTGCCTCGCTAAATCTTTATTGATCGGTATAAAACGCCTGACACAACAACACCGTCTTGTTAATACGTTGAAAATACAAATCAATGTTATGTGAGCCATTCAACAAGGCTTTTCCTTTGTAGGTATTTATATCCAAATCGGTAATTTTAATATCGTTTTTAAAACTCAATCCCGGAATACCTGCCAATTTGTAGATACTTTCTTTGGCAGTCCACACCCACTGCCATTGTTCCAATCGGAATAAATTTTCGGGTAAAATATCATCGGGGCGGACAAACCGCCGGGCAATGCTTTCCAATTTCGGATTAGGTATTTCAATATCGATACCCAGCGCCTGTTTACTTAATGCTACAACCACGTAATCATTAGAATGACTGATAGAAATATATGTTTGATCTGTCAAAACCGGTTTACCGCTGTCCAAATACATTAATTTATCTGTTAAATGATGCCTTTGCAGTAAAATTTGTTTGGCCAAAAATTGTTTTTGATGCACCGGACTACGGTATTGATTGACTTTTGCCAATAGATTTTCAGGCAAAATACGACACAACTCTTCCTTACTTTCGGTCAATTGCCAAAGTAACAGCTTGGACGGCGCTTGATGAGACAACTTTATTTCAGGCATTTATATTCTTATTTAACCTCAAAAATACGCAAAATCAGGCAAGTTTGTTAAATTGATTTTTAAAAGTATCTTTGTTTTAAAAATAACCTAAGTGGCATACATTATATATATACTTTTATATCCGTTTATTTTTATTGTGTCGCGATTGCCTTTTTGGCTTTTATACCGGCTTTCGGATATTTTTTATTTTATTATTTATTATTTGACCGGTTACAGAAAAAAAGTTGTCCGAAAAAACCTCCAATTGGTTTTTCCTGAAAAAACAGAAACGGAACGACGCCATATTGAAAAAACTTTTTACAAACATTTTTCCGATCTGTTTGTTGAAATGATTAAAGCATTTCATATGCCGCTTGCGCAAATGCAACAGCGTTTTATTTTTAACAATGCCGGACTTATCAACCAATTAACGGCACAAGGCAAACAAGTAATAGTAGTAGGAGGGCACTATGGCAACTGGGAATGGATTTTTTCGTTGGCACCATTGGTTAAAGCCGATCCCATAGCCACCTATTTAAAAATTAACAACCCCTATTTTGAACGTTTTATGCTCAAAAACCGGTCCAGATTTGGCGGCACCTTGGTAGAAACCAAAAACTTACGTAAAACACTGGCAACATATCAAAAAAATGACAAAAAATTTATTTTAGGTCTGTTAGCCGACCAATCGCCACAAAGACATAGAGCCAAATATTGGCGTGATTTTTTTGGAGTCACCCAAGTGCCCGTTTTTACAGGCCCCGAAGACCTGGCTAAAAAATATGATGCCGCTTTAGTCTTTATGCGAATCAACAAAATAAAACGCGGTTATTATGATGTTGATTTTGAACTGATTACAGACACACCAAAACAATTCAAAAACTACCAACTGACCGATATTTTTGTAGAAAAATTGGAACGGCAAATCAAAGCCCAACCGGCTTATTATCTTTGGACCCACAAGCGCTTTAAACACCAAGGTAAGAAACCTTAAAAAACACTATTAATAACTAGCATAAAATAATTGTGCGTTACCATTGTTACTATTTGTAACGAAACTATTCATAACTTTGTCATATCAAAATCAAGTATTATGAAAAAGGTCTTTTTGTATTTCCTTTTATTGTCGGCAACAAATATTTGGAGTCAGAATCTGATAGATACCGGCACATTGATACAAGGAGGTGTTGATGACGGCAGTAATTTGGTCGAAGCATATATCAACCCACTCAACAAAGCCATTGTTTTCGGCTTATCCGATGTTACTTATACAAAAATTAAGAAAAAACAAAAACGCCGCTTATTGCTATCGGTAAAATTAGCCTATATTGGTATCCCCAAAGAAGATTGGACTTATGATGTTACCAGTATCGGTTTAAAACATTTTGAACCCAAAGATTATGATCAAAAAATAGCGCAAACTATTTTCGGTGACTCTTTAAAAACCATCACTTTGGTTTCAAAAGAAAAGGATGTGTTAGGCAGGCCGCTTATAGAATTTGACACACCTGCCGGTAGTCAAAAATCAGGCATGCCACTGCCTTATGTAGGTGCAACCTACCGTTTAAAATACACAAACCTGTCCTTTAATCTGATTCCTTATATAACCATACCCGATTCCGATTTTAAAGTCGGGATGATTGGTATTGGAGTGCAACAAGATTTTGCATTGTTTATTAAGAGTTTACAAGACAAAGCCTACGGCTTAAGTGTGCAAGCCAGTGGCAATTACTTATATGGTCGATCCGATTTGGATATTCGTCCGGGTAAAATATATACACCGGTTGGTATTTCGGGTAATCTCAATGGCCCATACGACAATCAAGAGATTAAAATAGCCTATACAAGCTTTAATATTGCAGCTTATATTGATTATAATTTGACCGATCATTTTTCTGCTTATGCCGGTGCAGGAATAAATACCGGCAGTGCTCACATCATGCTAAAAGGCACTTATCCTGTTTATGCAGCCGACCCGACCGGCACAGGTGCTGTTGTAGCCGATGATATTTATGATCCATTAGATATTTATAACACCTTTTCGCGCAGTAAATTGGAATTGGGGCTGCGGGGTGACTGGGATCGTTTCTATGCCCAAATAGGTTATAATGCAGCAACTTATGGTGGATTATCTGTCAATTTGGGTTATAAAATGCTTTAAAAATACGGACACAAAGCGCATTTTTATAAAATATATTTTTTAAAACATGAAATAAGGCATAAAAATGTTTGCCAAATAAAAAATAATTTATAAATTTGCACTCAATTTTGAATAAGATAAAAATATAGCGAGATGTCGAGAGTTTGTGAAATAACAGGAAAAAAAGTGATGATGGGTAACAATGTTTCTCATGCACACAACAAAACCAAAAGAAGGTTTGATATCAATCTTTTTAAAAAGAAATTTTATATTCCTGAAGAAGACCGCTGGGTAACTTTAAAAGTTTCTAAAGCAGGATTAAAAATTATTGATAAAAAAGGAGTTGCAGCAGCAATTAAAGAAGCAAAAGCAAAAGGCTATCTAACAAGAAACGTATAAATTTAAAGAGAAATGGCAAAGAAAGCAAAAGGAAACAGAGTGCAAGTCATCTTAGAATGCACAGAGCACAAAGATAGTGGCCTGCCGGGCACTTCAAGATATATTACTACCAAAAACAGAAAAAACACTCCCGGTAGATTAGAATTAAAAAAATACAATCCTATTTTGCGTAAATATACTTTACACAAAGAAATTAAATAATTTAAGACATGGCAAAGAAAACAGTAGCAACCTTACAAACAGGTTCAAAAAAATTCACCAAAGTGATCCGCATGAAGAAATCACCTAAAACAGGTGCGTATGTCTTTGAAGAAAGAATTGTTAACGCTGACTTGGCAAAAGATTTTTTCAAAAAATAATTTTTAAATTACTCCCTTATTTAAAATCCAATTGCAATTGCGGTTGGATTTTTTTGTTAATCGCCTTATACCAAATACATATATAAATTAGGGCTTGCTGAAAAGCTCGGAAGTGCAATAGATTTTTAATTTGTGAATTGCAGATGTATATAGATACTTCAAAATGAACAAGTTGAAAAGATGTTGTGCTTCCGAGCAGCAGAAATATTAAATT
>JAMOMQ010000087.1 GCA_027066995.1 Flavobacteriales bacterium | reverse complement strand
CCTTTGTTAAAAAGTTTGTGATAAATTAAATGAGTCAATATTTTTTTATTGGCTCGTTTTTTATTCATACTCATTGATACCATACAAAAGTTGCTTCATTTTGGTCCCGTTGATTTCAACCGGACGGTAAGCCGTATTAAATTTTTCAATGGCTATATCTATATCTGATTTTAGTTTGGTATATTCTATAGGCAAACTGCTACTGCATTGTCGCTGGTTTTCATAAGAGTTTAAAATGATTTTGAATTTTTGATAATACTGCACACCTTGGTCTATAAAAATGTTATATTCATTAATGAATTGTAACAACCGGTCTATGGGGAAATTCAAATTGATAATCATTCGTTGATATGAAAAAATTTTAGTAGAGTCTTGTGCCAATTGTTGTTTTTTGTCCAAATAAGTATTTAGTTTTTCACGCACGGCATCCCAGTCATCATTGGCACGGCAGTCTTTGAGTGGGGTATAATAACCAATGGGCTTGGTATATAGTTTAAACAGATTTTCGATATTTTGTTTGATTTTAAGATTGCTTTTTTGCAAAAATGAGGTTTCAAAATATATGGTTTTCAGGTCGTTGTTCATTCGCAGGGTAAAGTCTAAAATACATTGGATGTTTTTTAGTTCCGCTTCTTTTTCTTTGGGATTGGCATCGGCGTTAAACAAACCGATAAACATATCAATGGTAGCGGTATACATATTTTGTCCCAATAGATTGGTGAGTTTCAATTGATTTTTCTTGCTTGATTTTTGCTTGATTAATTCTCTTACTTTTTCAAATTCGGGATAGTTGGTAGGATTAGATATTTTATTGATTTCATTGAAAGTCACCAAAGAAGAAAAATGATGATCCAAACTCAATACTTTTTCATACAGAAGTTTTATAATGCTCAAACCTTTCAGGTATCTGATTTTTTGAATATCGCTTTTTTCGGCATCTGCCAAGTTTTGTAACTGTTGGCGTAATAAATCTTTTTGCACCAATAAATTTACCTTTTCTTCGGTTGTTAGTGACTTGGTTAAACGGGTGTTTATATGATATATCTGTTGATAGATAAGGCTTTTCTTTTGATGGTATTTTTGTTGAATGTTTCGGGTTTCGGTCACCCATTGCCGTAAAAGTTTGTCTATTTGGTCAGGAGGTGCAGCATAACTTACTTGGCTGATAGTCATAATCAGCCATAAGCCTATAAAATATTTATATCTTTTTTTCATAGTTGTTGTATTTGTGGTTATAAAACCGGTCGTGCCTGCAAAACACGACCGGTAAATTGGGTAAAGTTTACTTCTTTAAAGGCACATAAAGGATTAACAAAGAATCTTTGCGGGTTACCTTATAGTTACCTTTGGGGATATAATACTTCCCTTTAAGCCCCAGACTATTTAAAAAATTTGCAGGTAAAAAATAGTCATGGGTAAAAGGGTATGTATAGACGTCTTTGCTTTTAGGATATGCCAAGAGCTTTTGTAAGTTGTCAAGGTCGAGTATTTTAGCCCTAAAAGTCCAGCGCAGCATTCCGGTTTTGTTATCATAAGCCGTTTGCACGTTGGCTACGGCTTTTTGTCCGGTGGTTAAACTGCATATTTCAGCACTGACTTCGCAGTTTATACCGCTGCCAAAGGTAATATGGCTGCTGGCGGCGCTTTTTTTATATTGTGCTAATACAAACCCTTGCCAACTTAAAAGCAGGTATAATAGAATTGTTTTCATAGGATTAATAAATTAGGCTTGTTTGTTTCGTTTATTAACTAAGTATTTAACAATAACTACAATTATGCCAAATATTAGCCCGAATAATAAGCCGTCCATTACAGTAAAATCTTTCATATAATTTATATTTATTGATTTATTCAGCCATTTTTATTGAGATTTTCAACGTATTTACCTATTAGATACGATGTTCCCATAAAAACAATGATGTATTTTTCCACTACCTCTTGTAATTCTAATGAATATAACACCGTTATTAAAATAGCCATACCCAATAAAGTAATAATATCATACTTGTTAAATTGCATATTATTTAATTTTATATTAAATTAATTAATCATTAAGAAAATAGACCCAACTAGAAAGCTAAATAATAATCCTGATAATGGCGTATCTATCACCATTAACATAAGATTTATTTTATAAAATTATTTGAGTTAAAACCTTCAACTAATGGATAAGATGATTTGTAAAATTTACCTTTTTTGAAAATAAAATATTGAGGATATCCTAAACCATTGCCATTAGATTGACATAAGTCATATACAAAATCTTTATATCGCTGCTTTGAATGAAATATCCCGCCATTTTTTTGGTAAACATTCTTATTAAGAACATAAATATTTTTTAAAGGAATTCTATATTTTATTATTGTATCCTTAATTTTTTTATCATCTATAGCATTAAAAACTATATCGGCTATTAAATAATATTTAACCCCTTGTTTCATAAAAAAAGATAAATCCTTTTTTAAAATTG
>JAMOMQ010000086.1 GCA_027066995.1 Flavobacteriales bacterium | reverse complement strand
AACAGCTCAAGCCGTCAATTATTTAATTGATGAATCTTTTGATAATTGTCCTACTATGTCTTTTGTTGTTATTAATGAAGCCAGTAATAAAAACTGGGAATGTATAGGACAATACGGTGAAAATAATTCGCCTGCTATTCAGGTTAACGGTTATCAAGAAGATGTGCTAAGTAAAGATTGGCTCATATCACAAAGTGCCATCGATTTTGACAACTATAATAATGAACAATTATCCATGTTTTTGGCATATGCCTATGGCACTACGCCGTTAGAAGTGGTTTATTCTAACAGTTATGACGGCAATGGACAACCATGGTTATTTAATTGGATTGCTGTGCCTAATGTCAATATACCGGTGCCCGATGGTTCATCATCAACAACCGAATTAACCGTCAATAATGCCGATATCAGTGCTATTAACGGCACGGCTTATATTGCTTTTAAATATTATTCTAACGGAAGCCCTACGCGGTGGACGGTTGATAGCGTTAAATTATCTGCAGAATATTCAAATACTATTAATCAATACATTGCCGGTAATATCAATATATATCCCAATCCGGTTGCAACAGGACACATGATTTATATTCAGGCCAATGATTTGAATATTAATGACATCAGAATATATGACATGACCGGCAAAATTATTCCTGTGTTGTTTGATAAATCCACGAAAACCATAAACATTAACCGCTTAACTGCCGGTATATATTTACTGCATATTATGACCACTAAAGGCACTGTCAATAAAAAACTTATTATTGAATAGACCTTATTTTAAAGAGTTTTACAAAAACATCCGGTAAATACGCCGGATGTTTTTTAATTTTATAACAGAATTTTAATTTGTCGTTAAATATTTAAAAAAATGACAATTAAAGCTTAAAATAAAAACCCTTATTTTTCAATCCGGTTTTTTTTTACTATTTTGCTAAACCAAAATAATTAAAAATAAGACTATGACAATAAAACGACTCTTTGATTTTGTTAAATATCAAAAGGATAATTTTCCACGCGAAGATGCTTTGGTAACTAAAGAAAACGGTAAATGGATAAAAACTTCGTCTCAAGAATTTTATGATAAAAGCAATCAATTCAGTAGAGGATTGTTAAAGTTAGGGGTGCAACCCAATGATAAAATAGCCATTATTTCACATAACAATCAAACCAAGTGGAATATAACCGATATTGGTGTGCTTCAGGTAGGTGCACAAGATGTGCCTATATATCCTACCATATCTGCCGATGATTATGAGTATATTTTTAATCACGCAGAAGTTACCTATGTGTTTGTGTCAAATAAAGAAATATACGACAAGGTGCAAAGTGTCAGAGCCAATGTGCCAAGTCTTAAGGACATCTATTCGTTTGAAGAAATAGACGGTGTAAAAAATTGGCAAGATGTTTTGGATTTGGGAGCTTCGCTTGATAACCAAGAAGAGCTTGAAAAACGTAAGGCCGGTATCAATGAAAACGATTTGGCAACTATCATATATACATCGGGGACAACAGGCAAGCCAAAAGGTGTAATGTTAACACATAAAAATATTGTGTCCACTGCCATAGCATCATCCAAACGAGTTCCTAAGCTTCCCGATGACGGCCGTACACTAAGTTTCTTACCTTCCTGTCATATTTTTGAACGCTTAATTCATTATTTATATATTTATCGTGGTTTTGGAATTTATTTTGCAGAATCTATTGATAAAATAGGGGAAAACATTCGTGAAGTCAAGCCACATATGTTTACTGCAGTCCCTCGTTTAATTGAAAAAGTATATGATAAAATTGTAGGCAAAGGGCAAGAATTGTCAGGCTTAAAAAAAGCCCTGTTTTTTTGGGCTGTTAAAGTGGGTGAACAATTTGATTTTAGCAAAGAAAATAAATTTCCATACAGTTTAAAACTCAAAATTGCCCGTAAGCTGATATTCAGCAAATGGCGCGAAGCCTTAGGCGGTGAGTTGCTCTATATCGTATCGGGTAGTGCCGCTTTATTGCCGCAACTGCAACGTGTGTTTAATGCCGCAACTTTATTTGTGCTGGAAGGCTATGGACTGACCGAAACCTCCGGCGTGGTATCTGTAAATTCGCCTAATGATTTTTGGAAAATAGGCACGGTAGGACGTCCCATTGATATCGTTGATGTTAAAATTGCCGACGACGGTGAAATTTTAGTCAAAGGTCCAAATATTTTAGTGGGATATTATAAAGATCCGGAAAAAACCGCCGAAGTATTTACAGGCGAGTATTTTCATACGGGAGACATAGGCGAACTTGATAAAGACGGCGTTTTAAAAATAACCGACCGTAAAAAAGAAATGTTTAAAACTTCAGGAGGTAAATATGTTGCGCCGCAATTGATTGAAAACACCATGAAACAATCGCATTTTATTGAACAAATAATGGTGGTGGGTGAAGGTCAAAAATTAGTAGCTGCTCTGGTACAACCCGCTTTTGAATTTATAAAAGAGTGGGGCAGAAGACAT
>JAMOMQ010000085.1 GCA_027066995.1 Flavobacteriales bacterium | reverse complement strand
CTTTATTTCAAAAATAGATCTAATGATTGTGTCTTTGAGAAATTTAATAAGTTGATTTAGTTTATATATAGAAGTTTTAGCTATTAACTTTCTTAAATTATGAGCAATAATCATAAGGCCAAGCTCTATTTTTACTTTTTCTAAGCCTTTTAGTGTAAATCTATTAAACTTATTATTGCTTTTGAGTTGCCCAAAAACAGCTTCAATTTCAACCGGTCGTTTGCTTCGGTAATATATACCTTTTTCGCTTAATAATTTTGTTTTTGCTTTTTCTTTTAATTGGTTAAGCCGATGATTGATTTCAATAACCCTGTTCCCTTTTGAGTTGTGACAACTGCCCCGAAGTGGACATTTATTACAATTTTGTGCTTGATAATAACTAAGCTTTGATACATATCCGTTGGAACTTATACGTGTTCCTTCTTTTATTTTACACATTTTCTGCCCCATAGGACATGCATAGTAATCTTCATCTTGGTTATAATACAAATGTTGAGGATGAAAAATATCCTCTTTATATTTTCTTTTTTGTTCTTTATGGAAGTAATTGTATTTTACATAAGCATCTATTTGCTCGGCTTCTAAATATTCATAATTTTCTTCACTGCCGTATCCTGCATCGGCTATAACTTCTTGACTTTGTATTTGGTATCGTTCTTTAAATCCTTCTAAATGAGGAATTAAACAAGTGGTATCACCGGGTTTTTGATAAATGCCAAAATGAGTGATAAATTGTTCTTCGCTACTGGCTTGTATATTATAAGCAGGTTTTAATTGTCCGTTTTTCATATGGTCATCTTTCATCCGCATAAAAGTGGCATCGATATCCGTTTTACTGTAACTGTTTCGATTGCCTAATTTATCTAATTGGTCTTCATATTTTTTAAGCCTGGGTAAATAATCTTTTTCAATGGTTTTTAAATGTTTTTTTAGGATTTTATTTTGAGGCTTTTTTTTTAATTTGTTGTTGATTTGATTGACTTGTTTTTGTAATTCATCACTGTTTATTTCATCGGGTAAATCGTAATCATTTTCTTTATCATCTTGTATGATTTGGTGATGAATTACCTGTAAAATAACCTGAACCTTCTCTTGCAATTTGGCCTTATTTTTTTCAACGGATTTTCGCCACACAAAGGTATATCGATTAGATGCCGCTTCTATTTTGGTACCATCTATATATTGTTTTTTTAAACTGATATAGCCTAAATCAACCAACATCAAAACTATTTCGGTAAAGAGTTTGTCAATATGATTTTTTAATCGTTTGCTTCTAAAATTATTAATCGTTCTAAAATTGGGCGTCGCATGTCTCGACAGCCACATGAAGTAAATATTTTCTTCCAAAGCTTTGGCTATTTTGCGTGAGGAGTAAATATTGTTAAAGTAAGCAAAGAATAAAACTTTGAGCATCATTCGGGGTGAATAGGCACTATTACCTCCACCATTGTAGGTTAATAAAATAAAACTAATGTCTAAATGATCTACTACTTTGTCAATTAATTTTACAGGATGATTATCCGGTATTCTATCATAAATGTTTTCAGGGAATAAACTTGGAAAATCTCCCGGTAATTTTTTAAAACTTAATTTTGCCATTATTACGCTTGATTTTATACATACTAATATACATAAAATCAATGATTTATGCAAAAAAAATAACAAAAAAACTATATAAAAAAGAGGCTGTCTAAAACTTATTGGACAGCCTCTTTATAGGTTTTCTTATTATGAAAACTATTTACTACTAACTATTATTTTACTTCTTCGAAATCGACATCTTGCACGTCGTCCTCACCTTTGTTTTCGGTTGTGCCTTGATTAGCTTGAGCGCCGGTAGCATCGCCACCTTGTGCTTGGGCTGCATTTTGGATGTCTTGTCCTATTTTCATCAATAATTCTTCAGCTTCTTTGGTCGCAGCTTCTGCCATATCGGCATCTTGCTTATCATAAGCTTCTTTAAGTTTTTTCACCATGTTGTCAACAGCCGTTTTATTATCATCGGAAATTTTGTCTTTGTGTTCTTCGACTAGTTTTTCCAATTGGAAAGCTGTTGCATCGGCTTTATTGAGTTTTTCAACACGTTCTTTGGCTATTCTGTCAGCTTCGGCATTAGCTTCAGCTTCTTTTTTCATTTTTTCAATTTCTTCTTTGCTCAAGCCGCTGGAAGCCTCAATACGGATATCTTTGGCTTTTCCGGTCTTTTTATCCATAGCGGTAACGTGAATAATACCGTCGGCATCAATATCAAAGGTTACTTCAATTTGCGGTTCGCCGCGTCTTGCCGGCGGAATACCGTCTAAGTGAAAACGACCGATGGTTTTGTTGTCTTTAGCCAATGGTCTTTCGCCTTGTAAGACATGAATTTCAACACTGGGTTGGTTGTCTTGAGCCGTAGAGAATATTTGCGATTTTTTAGTCGGGATGGTGGTGTTGGCTTCAATCAATTTGGTCATAACTCCTCCCATGGTTTCGATACCTAAGGATAGAGGTGTTACATCTAACAGTAAGACACCATCGACATCTCCGGTTAATACGGCTCCTTGAATACCAGCGCCTTTGGCAACCACTTCGTCGGGGTTAACGTTTTTAGAAGCTTTTTTACCAAAGAATTTTTCTACTTCTTCAACTACTTTTGGTATACGGGTTGACCCGCCAACCAAAATAACTTCATCTATATCAGATGGTTTTAATCCGGCTTGTTCCAAAGCTTCTTTTACCGGTTTCATGGCGCGTTTGACCAAGTCATCGGTAAGTTGTTCAAATTTGGCTCTGGTCAATTTTTTAACCAAGTGTTTAGGGCCACTGGCTGTTGCAGTGATATAAGGTAAATTTATTTCTGTTTCGGCTGAAGAAGATAATTCTATTTTGGCTTTTTCGGCTGCTTCTTTTAAGCGTTGTAAAGCCATAGGATCTTTTTTCAAATCTACACCTTCTTCTTTTTTAAATTCGTCTGCTAACCAGTCAATGATACGTTGGTCAAAATCGTCACCGCCAAGATGTGTGTCACCGGCAGTTGATAAAACTTCGGTTACACCGTCGCCGATGTCCAATATAGAAATATCAAAAGTTCCACCACCCAAGTCAAACACAGCAATTTTTTTCTCTTTGTCAGATTTGTCCAAACCGTAAGCTAAAGCTGCAGCAGTTGGTTCGTTGATAATACGTTTGACTTTTAATCCGGCAATTTCTCCGGCTTCTTTGGTGGCTTGACGTTGGGCATCGTTAAAATAAGCCGGCACTGTAATTACAGCTTCGGTTACAGGATGTCCCAAATAATCTTCGGCGGTTTTTTTCAATTTTTGTAAAATCATAGCCGAAATTTCTTGTGGTGAATATTGTTTGCCGTTAATTTCAACACGTGGTGTGTCATTAGGGCCTTCCACCACTTTATAAGGAACGCGTTCTGCTTCTTCTTTAACTTCAGAGTATTTATTACCCATAAAGCGTTTGATAGAAGAGATGGTTCTTTCAGGGTTTGTAATGGCTTGTCTTTTAGCAGGGTCGCCTACTTTTATTTCTCCTTTGTCAGTAAAAGCGACTACTGAAGGTGTGGTTCTGTTACCTTCAGGGTTAGGAATAACTACAGTGTCGTTACCTTCTCTTACGGTAACCACAGAATTAGTAGTTCCTAAATCTATACCGATTATTTTATTGCCTTTGTTGCTCATAGTTAAATATTTTTTTAATTAATAATTAAGTTCAATTTTTTTTCAATTTTTATTTGTCAATGATTATGCCAATAAAAAATTGTCGCCGAAATAAGTTGTTTTGACATTAATTAGTCAGATTTTATTGATAAAAATACTATTTTAATGACATAATGTCAGAGATGTATAAGACAGCTGACATTATTATGACAATGGGTTTGCAGTAAAAAGTCGGACAAATACATTTTTAGTATATTTGTTGTTTAAATTGAACTGTAAAAATAACATGATCTATCAAGAAATAGAATCTTTGGCCGCTTTAAAAATATTGCTTGACAATGAGGAGGTCATTTCTTATAAAGCTTTTCAAAATTTAGATTTTACAAAAATTGATTTATCTCTGTTAAATCATCATACTTTTTCAAATTGTCTGTTTTTGGGTTGTCAATTACCCGGTTTTTTGCACAAACATATTGTAGATTCTTTTATTTTTCCACAATTGGATATGCCTTATAATTGTTATATCAATCGCTTATATACCAAAGACGATTTGTATGACCAATATATTTTAGGACAGCCCGAATCTTATCAAAATACTTATGACCAAAAGGTTTACCGTCACTTTATCAAAACGGGTAAAATAACTTCTGATATTAAAGAGACTTTGGCGCGGCGGTTACATGATCACGCTATTACGGATGCCTTGGACGATTTTTTGGCAGCCTATGATGAGAAGCGCTTAGTGGCTATTATGGGCGGTCATGCTTTACCGAGACATACACCGGCTTATAAGCAAATAGCACAACTCAGTAAATCGTTGACCGAAAGTGGTTATTTGATGACATCGGGAGGAGGCCCCGGAGCCATGGAAGCGACACATTTGGGGGCTTGGTTGGCCGGAAAATCTGAGGATACATTGCAAAATGCCATAAGTATTTTATCGGAAGCACCTGTATTTACGCATCCACTATGGTTGGATAAGGCTTTTGAAGTTTTGAAATTTTACCCCGAAACGGACTATAATAGTCTGGGAGTGCCCACTTGGCTTTACGGACATGAACCTCCGACACCTTTTGCAACGCATATTGCCAAATATTTTGCTAATAGTGTGCGGGAAGACGGCTTGTTAACCATTGCCAAAGGCGGGATAATCTTTGCGCCGGGCAGCGCCGGTACCGTGCAAGAAATTTTTCAAGAAGCCACCCAAAACCACTATTTGAGTTTTGGTTATGCCAGCCCTATGATTTTTATGGATAAAGCGTATTGGACTAAAGAAATGCCGGTATATACCTGTTTGCAAAATTTGTTGAACGAAGGCAAATACAAAAACCTGATTTTAGCTATTGCCGATGAACCGGAGGCAATTAAAAGAGAGATTGTTAATTTTACTTATTCTCATAATTTATCATGATTTTAATGGCCGTTTTATTACCTTGGTTATCTTTCTTTTTAAGAGGAAAAATATTCAAAGGTTTGCTTTGCATAATCTTGCAAGTTACACTTATAGGGTGGTTGCCGGCTGCCTTATGGGCAGTGGCGGATTTGCTCGATGAGCGTAATAGACAAAGGTGTTGAAAATTTATTTATCCAAACTTTTTAATGACGCTTCCGGTTTCTTGAAGTATGAGACCGGTTAGACGCAGATTTAGGTTTGGGATTACGTCTGCCGCCACCAGGTTTTAACGGTGGCAATTCTTTGCTGTCATCATGGTAGGCATGATTGAGCATTTGCGGAATTTTTTGTTTGATTAATTTTTCAATATCCCGTAAAAAACTGCGTTCGTCAGCTGCACAAAACGAAATAGCTACACCACTTTCCTTGGCTCGTCCGGTTCTGCCGATACGATGAATATAAGTTTCTGATATGTTAGGCAAATCATAGTTAACGACCAATTCGAGTTTGGATACATCAATACCACGAGCTGCTATATCAGTTGCCACCAAGACTTGTAACCGTCCGGTTTTAAATGCTTTTAAGGTTTTTTGACGGGCAGCTTGAGATTTATTGCCATGTATAGCCTCGGCTTTAATGTTTTTACGAGCTAAGAGTTTAACTATTTTATTAGCGCCGTGTTTGGTGCGTGAAAAAACCAAAACAGATGCGGGATTTTTTTTCAAAATTAAATCGGAAAGTAATTTGATTTTATCATTTTTAGTAACAAAATATACTTCTTGATCTACCAATTCGGCTGTAGCTTGTTGAGGTTTGATGGTAACCCGCACATAATCTTTTTTTAATATTTGTTTAGATAATGCTTCAATCTGTTTGGGCATGGTTGCCGAAAAAAACAGGGATTGCCGGTTTTCGGGCAATGCATCTAATAATTTTTTTATATCATGGATAAAACCCATATCCAGCATATGGTCAGCTTCGTCTAATACAAAATAGCGAATGTCTTTTAAACTGATAAAACCTTGTCCCATTAAATCGAGCAACCTGCCCGGTGTTGCCACCAAAATATCAACTCCTTGTTTGAGCAGGGAAACTTGTGAAGTTTGTTTTACCCCGCCAAAAATAACAGCATTGCGTAAGTCCGTATGCTTGGCATAGGCTGTGAAATTTTCAGCAATTTGAATGGCAAGTTCTCGAGTTGGAGTTACTATAAGTGCTTGTATTTTTCGTTTTTCTTGTTGGTTTTGTTTATTCTGATAAATATGTTGAATAATAGGAATGGCAAAAGCAGCCGTTTTGCCGGTGCCGGTTTGGGCACTTCCTAACAAATCTTTGTGTTGTAATAAGTATGGAATAGCTTGTTGTTGAATAGGTGTCGGCTGTATATAGCCTTTGTTTTGGAGTGCCTTTTGTATGGGCAACACCAATTGTAAATCGTTAAATGTCATAAATATATTTTATAGTATCGTCAAAATATATTCGTGACGATTCGAATGTGTGAATGGCAAAGGTAGGCTAAAAATATTTAATAATATGTATTGGTTGTAATATTCTAAATATCAATTGTTTAATAACCGGCCAATTCTATACCGTTTAAATTTTTATATAGTTCGACGGCTTGCCGGTCGGTCATGTCGCTGATAAACATCGTGGCATTGAGTATTTTTTCATAGGTTGATTGCCCGCTTTTGTATATTTCGGGTAATAATTTGTATAACTGCTTGTTTTTTTCAGGATATAAAACTGCACCTATAAAATGATGTAACAGGTTGGGGATCACCTTCATTCCTGCCATTTCTATACGTAAAACGGTGTCGGACTGATAAATTTGCTCAATGCTTTCCTTAATTATTTTTTTCAAATTTTCATGTATATTTGTCGGTAATAAATCCAATAGCGGCATGTCTTTTTGACCGGAAATAATTTCAGATTCATTGGCCAAAAAAACTTGTGCCGCATGACTTACCAAATTGTTTATAGCTAAACTTCTCAGATAATTTATTTTTTCTTTAGAATCATAAATTTGTTTGTAGCGTTGCTCATTAGTGTTGTTCCAGTCTATAAGAGCTTTAAAGCGTTGTTCTATGGTATTAAAGGGAATATATCCCATATTATAACCGTCTTCAAAGTCAATAATGTGATAGCAGATATCATCGGCAGCTTCTACCAGAAAAGTCAATGGAAAACGTTTCCACGCTCTACCTTCCGGTGTATGTTGGGGTATTAAATTTAGTTTATTGGCAATTTCGTTTTCAAACAAATCAATTTCGGCTTGGTAAATACCAAATTTTTTTAAACTGGCTTGCTTTTCTTTTTTTCGTTTTGGTAATGATTCCTTTGGATATTTGGTAAAAGTGCCATATAACCCTAACGTTAAACGTAAGCCTCCTTTAATGGCAGATTGTTTTGAAAGAGTTTGAGCAATAATTCGCAATCCGGAGGCATTGCCTTCAAAATTTTGCAAATCGGCTTTTTGTTTATCTGTTAAATCTTTGATGTAGCTAGTGGCATCAGAGCTGTTAAAATAAGTACTGATAGCAGCTTCTCCACTATGTCCGAAGGGAGGATTGCCAATGTCGTGTGCCAAGCAGGCGGCCGAAACCAAATGTCCGAAATCTGCTGCCTCAATGGCTAGTTTAGTTTGTAATTCCGGATATTTATTAAGAATGGCTTCTCCTGTTATGTTTCCCAAACTACGCCCTACCGAGGCTGTTTCTAAACTATGGGTAAGCCGGTTACGAACTGCATCTGATTTTGGAAAGGGCAGTACCTGGGTTTTGTTTTGCAAACGTCTGAAAGCAGATGAAAAAACAATCCGGTCATAATCCGTTTGAAAAGCTGACCGGTGAGGTTCTTGTCCTTTTTTATCATCATATAAACGTTGTTTGGCATGTTTAAAGTAAGACATCCAACTCATAAAATATAATCTTTGGGTTAAATTTATTTAGGAGGTAAAGGGCTGATGATGCGCACGTCATAAAACTCAATGGCGCCTTTAACAATACCTTTGATAGTTTTAAACAAAGCATCGGTGATGTTTTTTTTAAAAATATCTTTGGAATGAATCAAACTCACTTCGCGAGCAGGTTCGGGTTTTTTAAAATTGCGTAAATATTTACGGTCTTTTTCGCACAAATCTTCGGTTTGTAAATAGGGTAGTAATGTCATGCCAAGTCCTTCTTTTGAGAGTTTTATCAAGGCATCGAAATTGCCGATATTTAAGTCAAATTGTTTGGGTTCGTTAGAGGTCATTCGGCATATATTCAAAATATTATCTCTAAAACAGTGTCCTTCATCTAACAATAAAATATCTTTGACATCCAAATCTTGTTCGTCGAGTTCTTTTTTTTGAAACAACCGGTGTGTTTCGGGAATAAAACCTACAAAAGGTTCGTAAAACAAAGGTTTTTCTATAATTTTTTCTTCCTCTAATGGTGTTGCCGCTATACCGGCATCGAGTTTTCCTTCAAGCAAAGCTTCTACCATTTGTTCGGTTGGTATTTCTATTATTTCAATATTGACTTCCGGATATTTTTTGATAAATGAACGTAAAAACATGGGTAATATGGTCGGCACCAATGTTGGAATAATTCCTAATTTATACTCGCCGCCTATATAACCTTTTTCTTGCTGTACCAAATCATTGATACGAGCACTTTCATTGACTATAGTCTTGGCTTGGTCAATAATTTTTTTACCAATTTCAGTAACTTTTATCGGTTTTTTATTACGGTCAAAAATAATAACTCCCAATTCGTCTTCCAGTTTTTGAATTTGCATGCTTAGGGTAGGCTGGGTGACATGGCATTGTTGAGAGGCTTTAGTAAAATTTAAGTATTTGGCAACAGCTAAAAGGTATTTTAATTGTGCAATGGTCATAGGATTATATTTTTAAGCAAATTTATAAATTTATTTTATATAGGTGATAAGGATTATTGATAAATTTTATATTTTCATAATTCTTAATTTTTCAATGGATATGATGTAATAAATATATTAAAAAAGTTATCTTTGTATCAACAATAATAAACCGTCATGTCTTCAAAAAAAATCAAAGAAGCTAAAATTTTTGCCAGTTCACAAAGTAAAGATTTAGCTAAAAAAATAGCAGAGGCCATAGGCTTGACATTGGGTAAAGTGGAATTGCAACGTTTTAAGGACGGTGAATTTAAACCTTCCTTTAAAGAGTCTATAAGGGGTAAACGTGTTTTTATAGTCGGTTCAACTTTTGCTCCGTCAGATAATTTAATGGAAATTTTGCTAATGATAGATGCAGCCAAAAGAGCTTCGGCCGAATTTATTGATGTGGTAATTCCTTATTTTGGTTGGGCGCGGCAAGAGCGTAAAGATGAGCCGCGTGTTCCAATTGCAGCCAAGTTGGTAGCTAATATGTTGGAAGCAGCCGGCGCTTCTCGTGTTATTACCATGGATTTGCATGCCGATCCTATTCAAGGTTTTTTTGAAATTCCGGTGGATCATTTGTATTCGAGTACTATTTTTGTGCCTTATATTCAAGATTTGAATTTGGATGATTTGGTAATAGCTTCTCCTGATATGGGAGGATCAAAAAGAGCTTATGCCTATTCTAAATTTTTAAAAAGTGATGTGGTTATTTGTTATAAACAACGAAAAAAAGCGAATGTCATAGGCAAAATGGAATTAATAGGAGATGTTAAAGGTAAAAATGTTATTTTGGTAGATGATATTATTGATACCGGAGGTACATTAGTAAAAGCAGCCGGTTTAATGAAAGAAAAGGGAGCTAAAAGTGTAAGGGCGGTATGTACTCATGCCCTGCTTTCAGACAATGCACAAGAACGAATTGCAAACTCTAATATTATAGAATTGGTGGTTACGGACTCCATACCAAGAAAAATTTTGTCAAAGAAAATAAAAGTGCTAACTTGCGCCCCGTTATTTGCAGATGTAATGCATAATGTTCATGTTCATAAATCTATCAGTTCCAAATTTATAATGTAACTGATTTGACAAATATAAAAATTAGAAATATAATTTAAATAAAAATTAACAGAAATGAAATCATTAACAATTAAAGGCTCTAAAAGAGAAAGCGTGGGCAAATCAGCAACCAAAGCCCTACGTAATGCTGGACGGGTCCCTTGCGTTTTATACGGAGGAGGCGAACCCTTACACTTTTCAGCAGATGAACGTGCATTCAAAAATTTGGTTTACACTCCGGAGACGCATACCGTAGTGATTGAATTGGAAGACGGATCTAAACATGAAGCAATTATGCAAGATATTCAGTTTCATCCAGTCACCGATAAAATTTTGCACGTAGATTTTTTCCGTTTATTCCCCGACAAAGAGGTTACTGTAAGCGTGCCTGTTAAAACAGAAGGTGTTGCTCCCGGTATTATTAAAGGTGGATCACTTAGTTTGGTTATGAAAAAATTGAAAGTGAAAGCCGTTCCCGCCAATTTACCTGATGCCGTTGTGGTAGATATCAATAAATTGGATATTGGTGATAAGGTTTATGTATCCGAATTAAGAAATGATAAATACAAATTGATGCACCCGGACAATGTGGTTGTTGTTCAAGTGAAGATGTCTAGAGCTGCCATGAAAGCCGCTCAAGATGCCAAAGCCGCTGCCGCTGCTGAGGAATAACAATATATCAATTGAATTAACCGACTAAAAGGCTGCCTCATATTGGCAGTCTTTTTTATTTCTCAGAAACCTTAAACTTTTGTATTTTTACAAAAATATTCCTGATGAAAGCTAAACATAAAAAAACAAACAACTTTTTAAAAAAACTGATGTATCATTATAGGATATTGGTTATCAATGATGATACTTATGAAGAAAAATTGAGTTTTAAATTAAACAGATTAAATGTGTTTGTTTTTACCGGTTTGTTTGCTTTTTTTCTAATTGTTTTAACTACGGTATTGATTGCTTTTACACCTATCAGAACTTACATTCCGGGTTATACAGCACCCGGATTAAGATCAAAAGCTGTGCATTTGCAGATTAAAACCGACTCTCTGGAACAAGCTCTCCAACTCAATTCTTTTTATTTAAATCAATTAAAAAAGGTTTTAAATAATGAAATTACAATGGAAGAATTTAACCGAAATTATAATAAAAAAGTTTTTAATCCCGATACACTTAAGTTGGCGCCGGGAAAAATGGATTCATTGTTAAGACAAGAGGTGGAACAACGCGAGCAATTTAAAGTCAAGCAACAAAAAAATACTTTATCCTATAATTTTACGCCGCCGGTTAAGGGGATTGTTGTTAATGGTTTTGATACCGGTATAAAACATTATGGAGTCGATGTTGCTTTACAAAAAGGAACACCCGTGAAAAGTATAGCCAACGGCCGTGTTATTTTTGCAGATTGGTCGGCCGATACAGGCAATACAATTATTATAAAACATCCAAATAATATTGTGTCTATTTATAAACATAATAAAAAATTATTACGTCAGGTTGGTGATTTAGTTCAAGAAGGAGAAGCTATAGCTATTTCCGGCAATAGTGGAGAAAAAACGACGGGCCCACATTTACATTTCGAATTATGGATAAAAGAAACCCCTGTAAATCCCGTTGATTTTATCAATTTTAATCAATAAAATATGGGTTTAAAATCTTTTTTAGCCAAACTTTATGCCGCCAGGGTGGTTGGTCAAAACCAAAAATGGATTAATAATCCGGT
>JAMOMQ010000084.1 GCA_027066995.1 Flavobacteriales bacterium | reverse complement strand
TTACGCAAACTAAACCACTTAAAAGGTAATTATATCAAAGTAGGTCAAAAATTACGAGTTAAATAATAAAGCTAAGACATATCCTATAATAATACCCGAGGCTAATATATAAAGTTCCCGGGTATTTTTTAGCCAAATTTTGACCAGCAAACCGGTAACAATTAAAATACCAAGACCAAGAATAATTTGCGCCGTTTCTATACCGGCGGCAAAGAATAATAGAGGTAATAATTTGGACGTTTGACCGGCCATCATCATTTTAAAATCGGTCGCAAAGCCTAAACCATGTATCAAACCGAAAATAAATGAAAAATAATAATGAATTTTGGTCAAGGTTTGTTGGTTTTGAAATATAATATTAGACAAAGCCGTAATCAATATCGTCCATAAAATAAGAGTCTCTATCAAAGCTTCATTGACTTGCAATACACCATAAACCGACAAAAATAAACTGGTGGTATGCGCTACTGTAAATAATGACACCAAATACAATAATTTACGCCAATCTTTGAGACTAAATACTATAATCAAAGCCCATAAAAACAAAATATGATCAATAGACGACCAACTGAGAATATGACTTAAACCCAATTTAAAATACAATTGAAAATCATTCATTGTTGTCAGGATAAATATCTAAATTGTCTTTATAACTCTTCTTATTTTTAAACAAGTTATCCATAAAAATAACCAAAGCGGGCAGTAATAAAAGATTAGAAAACATAGCCATCAACAGTGTTAATGAGATTAAACCGCCCAGAGCTTTGGTGCCACCGTAACTGGATAATAAAAAGGTAGAAAATCCGAAAAATAATACCACAGATGTATAAAACATACTGATACCGGTTTCTTTCAAAGCCTTGTAAACAGACCGTTTAACACGGCCTTTGTTCAATTTTAATTCGTGCCGTAATTTGGCCAAATAATGAATGGTATCATCTACGGAAATACCAAAAGCAATACTAAAAATAAGTATGGTAGAAGGTTTTAAAGGAATGCCTAAAAATCCCATTAAACCGGCGGTTATCAACAACGGCAACAGATTGGGAATCAATGATATTAAAGCCATCTTAATAGAACCGCCAAACATCCAGGCAATAAAGATAAAAATTAAGAAAATGGCCAACCCCAATGATACTATCAAATTATCAATCAAATAATGGGTGCCTTTTAAATACAATTTGGCCTGTCCGGTCATTAAAACATCATATTTCTTTTTCGGAAAATATTTATGCTCTTTTAGTTCCAAATAATCTTCTACCTGCGCCATTTTATCGGTTTCTATATCTTTCATAAAACTGGTGATACGCAAATAACGCTGTAAAGAATCGGTGTAGCTTTGTAATAAATTGGCATTGCCTTTTGAGTTTTTCAAATAGGGCATGATAAAGTTTTTCTCATGCATAGACGGCAATTGATAATATTGCGGATCACCGTTATAAAAAGCTTGCTTGGCATATTTGGCCAAGTTGACCATCGAAACCGGCTTGGATAGTTCGGGCAAATCGGCTATTTCTTCTTGAAAGCGGTCCATACGTTTTAAAGTGGACAATTTTAAAGCACCCTTTTTACGTTTGGTATCTATCATAAATTCCAAAGGTAAAATACCTCCGAATTCCCGTTCAAAAAATTTGATGTCTTTATAAAACTCCTGATTTTTGGGAAAATCGGCCAACATACTTCCCGACACTCTTATTTTGGTGGCGCCTATCAAACTAAAAATCATTAATAATAAAGCCACACCGAATACCGCTTTTTGACGCTGTCTGACCGTTTGTATCAACCATTCTATAAATTTGTTTATCCAAGTTTTTTTATGATGTTTTAAGTGTTTGTCTTTGGGCGGTTTCTTATAACTGTAAATAATGGGAATTAACAAAATAGATAAAACAAAAATGGATAAAATGGATAAAGAAGCCACTATACCGAATTCTCTGAGCAAATCGTTTTTAACTATGATAAAAGTGCCGAAACCTATGGCAGTGGTAACATTGGTCATAAGTATGGCGTTACCGGTATTGCTAATCACCCGCTGCAACGATCGTGCTTGGTTACCGTGTAAGATAATTTCTTGCTGGTATTTGTTGATTAAAAAAATGGCATTGGGCACACCTATCACAATAACCAAAGGCGGAATAATAGCCGTAAGTATGCTTATTTTAAAGCCCAAAGTGCCCATAATACCAAAAGACCACATCACCCCTATCGATACAATTAAAAGCGAAATATAAATAGGCGACCACGAACGAAAAAACAACCAAATAATGAAACCGGTTACCAATAACGATAAAATAATAAAAAACGGTATTTCTTTTTCCAAAACCTTGGCATTAAGCGATTTGATGTATAATAAACCTGATGTTTTTAAATCCAAACCGTGGTCGGTTTCAAATTGGTCCAAAAGCGGTTTTAAAGTCTTGACGACAAAATCGACACGTTTTTTTGATAATAAAATCTCTTTCTTGATAGAAACTACCGTTTGCACCGCTCCTGTTTGTTTGTTATAAATCAAACCGTCATAAAAAGGTAACGAATCGAATAATTTATGTTTAACCCATTGTGCTTCCTTATCGCTGGAAACAGGTTTTTTAATCAACCGGTCCAAATAAAATTTTTGATGTGTGGTATCTTTTTTTAATAATTTTAAATTACCTATGGCAATCACCTGATCCACCTCAGGATATTTTTGTATTTGTGCTGCCAAATCATTCCACGCATTGAGCTTATCCTTAGTAAATAAGGTGCTGTCTTTAAGTCCTATTAAAATTAAATTGTTATCATTTTTAAAAACTTTTCTAAACCGTGCATACTCTTGTGCATACGGGTCATCGGCCGGCAATATACTTTTTTGCGTATAAGAAATAGCCACGTTTTTCCATTGTGTCACAAAAAAAACAGTCATGCCGGTTATCAATAATAAAAACAGCAATTTATTACGTAAAATAAGTCCGGCAATTTTATTCCAAAGATTCATAATCAGACATTAATATGCTGCAAAATTACAATTATTAATCAAATATGGTTAAATTGGCATAATTAAAAAATACAATTTTTATCCATACCTGCAACCGGTGTTAATAAAAGTTGATAACTTGTTAATTATAAACCAAACTATAAGGTTAATATTGTTAATAACTTTTTAAAATATTCCGGTATCTTTTTTTGGCTAATTTAAAACTCTTTTATATTGAAAAATTATGTGAATTTACCAAATTTAGTTTTATAAATTTATCAACATTTCATTTACATTTTATCAATATTTAAACACCATTGTATCTTTTTAATAATTAAGACCATACCAATAAAAAACTGATAAAATAACAATATGAACAACCTATATACATAAACATGCTTCTTTAAAATTTAATTAAAACAAAAAATAATTATATAATAAAAGTTAATAACTCTTATTTGATAAAAAATATCTGTTTTTTTCAAAATGTAAGAAAAATACACATCGGTTTCGTATATGGCTCGTAGCGGATTTTTACGCACTTACCTTTCCCAACTGCACAAAGGTAGCAAAATTCAAAGAATTTTGCGGACAAATACACAACTACCTTTGAATTAAGCACTTAACCGCTATGAGCTATATACTGTGTTGTGCTTAGTGTTTTAATATTTCTATCAATTTTTTATTTAAATATAAATTTTCTCTTCCTATTTTTTCAGATTTTAAAATTCCAATATTTTCTAGTGTTTTTAAATATCTTGATGCAGCTTTCCTTTCAACTTTTAATTTTTCCACTACAAATTCAATTTTTGAATAAGGTTGTTCAAAAAGCAATTCTACCAATTCTTTTCGGTAAATTTTTGGGGCTTCATTTTTAACCTTTTCAATGGTTATTTCTAATAAGTTTTTTATTCGGTGTATTTTATTAATCGTATAATTTGCAGTTTCTTCAACGGCTTTCAGCATATATAAAATATAATCTTCCCATTGGTCTGTTCTATTTACTTGATTCAGATATTTGTAGTAATTTGATTTGTTTTCATTTATATACGAACTTAAATATAAAATAGGAATATCGAGTAAATCGTTAATAATCAAATATAAAATATTTAAAATTCTTCCTGTCCTGCCATTCCCGTCGTAAAAAGGATGAATGCTTTCAAATTGATAATGTAAAATTGCCAAATTTATCAGCGGATGTAAATCTGTATGATTTACATTAAAATGTTCTAAAAAATTGCTTAATAAATCTAAAATTTCATCTTTTTCTTGCGGTGGTGTATAAACGATTTCACCTGTTTTGTCGTTTTTCAAAACGGTTCCCGGCATAGCTCTTATTCCTGCATTATTTTCGGTGATGGTTTTTTGAATACTTTCAATGTCTTTTAATCTTAAAAAACCTTGTTTTTTGATTAATTCAAATCCTGTAAAAATTGCTTTTCTGTAATTAATTACTTCCTTTACTTGTGCAGGTTGTTTTCCTTTTGATGCAAGTGCTTTGTATAATTCATCTTGTGTTGTAATTATGTTTTCAATTTCAGAACTATCTTTTGCTTCTTGTAATACAACTGCATTTATCAACATCACTTGATTTGGAATTGTCCTTGCTATTCCTTTCAATTCTCCAAGAGATTGTGATGATTTACTTAACTGTCTAAGAATTTTTACGGTTTCAACTTTTTCTCTTTCAGGTGGCAATTTTTTCAATTTTTCTATATGTCCCATTTTATCCCATATTTTTTAAATATGTCCCAAAAATACAAAAATAAGTTCATATTCAAAAGTTAAGGTATTTTTTGTCTCACATTAAGCACAACGGTTTCGTATATAGCAAATATAGTAGTAGAAAATGGTTAAAGCTTAATGTTTATTCTAGTATATGTAATCCTACTTTTTTTGCAATATCCAATAGAGGTTCAATCTTCTTTCTTTCGGTAAACCATATAATATTTGTCCAATCCCACTCCTCAGCATAAACAGCAGAGTATTCAGGTATTAAAAAACTATACCTTTGTCCACTTTGAGACCATAAATTGTCAAAGTCACATTTTCTTAAAACGTCTTTTAATGTCACTGGCTTTTGAATATGAAAGCGATAATGTCTTTTATATTTCCATGAGTATAATTCAGTTTTGTTATTGATTTCAACTATAAAATTCCTGAATTTTTCTCTGCGATTTTTTAATTCGACTAAGTCTTCGTCAACACACATTTGGTCTGCTTCATCAAAAGAAAGCCAATGGTCAAATATACTAATAAATATTTTCTTATAAGTTCCGGATTCTATAAAAGTGTCATCTCGCTCAATCAATTTTTTGACATTAGGTAATTTTTGATTTATTTTCCTAAGTTCATTTTTTGAAATATTTAAATTCATCATATTAGTTTATTTCATTAAGCACATCTAATATATATAGCTTATCTTTGCATTAATTATTAATTTTGTTTGATACTAATAATCAGACCAAATACAACGCATATGAGTAAAAATAAAGAATCGTTATTGATTAAAATACTACAGGTTTTAGGGGCACATCCCAACAAATCTTTCAATTATAAACAAATAGCAGCCAAATTGGAATTTGATTCCGAAGCTGTTCGCAAACAAATACAAAAAGACTTAAAAAAATTACTAAAAAGTAATAAAATAGAAGAAACTTCACGTGGCAAATACAGAATCAAAGCCAAAAAAATATATGTTGGTGTTATAGACATGACTAACAACGGCAGTGGTTTTGCCATAGTGGACGGTTTGGAAAACGATATTTTTATTCCCAATTACCGGCTCAACAAAGCTTTACACGGCGACTTGGTCGAAGTGGAAATCATCAAACAAAAACCCGGTAAACGTCCTGAAGGCGAAGTGGTTAAAATTATAGAACGGGCTAAAATACATTTTACCGGCATTGTCAAAATGTTTCGTAATTATGCCTTTGTCGATCCCGATGATGTCAAAATGTATAAAGAAATTTTTGTCAGTAAGGATCATTTTAACGGTGCCGAAGACGGACAAAAAGTAGTTGTTGAAATTTATGATTGGCCCGAAAAGGTAGGCAGTCCCATAGGTAAAATTATAAAAGTATTAGGCCAACCCGGTGATCATGAAGTAGAGATACATGCCATTTTAGACGAATATGATTTACCTTATGAATTTGACCCCGAAGTGCAAGCCTTTGCCGATAATTTGCCCAAACAAATTTCAAAAGAAGAAATAAAAAAACGACGTGATATGCGTCATGTAACCACCTTTACCATAGATCCGGTAGATGCCAAAGATTTTGACGATGCCTTGTCTATTCAAAAATTGGATAACGGTCATTACGAAATTGGAATTCATATTGCCGATGTATCGCATTATTTGCAGCCGGATACCATTTTGGACAAAGAAGCTTACAACCGGGCGACTTCGGTTTATTTGGTTGACAGAGTAGTGCCTATGTTGCCTGAAGTATTGTCTAACGAGCTTTGTTCGCTAAGGCCGCACGAAGATAAATTGACCTATTCGGCAGTGTTTGAAATGGATGAAAACGGTAAAGTTTACAAAGAATGGTATGGTCGCACGGTTACCCATTCGGACCGGCGTTTTACTTATGAACAAGCTCAAGAAATAATAGAAGGTGCCGACGGTGACTTTAAAGATGATATTTTATTGCTAGACAAAATAGCTAAAAAACTTAGACAACAACGTTTTAAACATGGTGCTCTTAGTTTTGATCGTGTAGAAGTCCGTTTTAAGGTTGATGACAAGGGCAATCCGGTTGAAGTTTATTTTAAAGAAAGTAAAGATGCCAATAAATTGATAGAAGAATTTATGTTGTTGGCCAACCGTAAAGTAGCCGAATTTGTCACTAAGAAATTGCCACCCAAAGACAAAACTTTTGTGTATCGTGTGCATGATGAACCCGCACCGGATAAGTTACAAGATTTGAACAATATTGTGCAAAAATTCGGTTATAAACTCGATTTAAAGTCACGCAAAAGTATCATAAAATCCATCAATCATTTACTTGAAGAGATACAAGATAAACCCGAAAAAAATATGTTGGAAACCTTAACCATACGCAGTATGAGTAAGGCTGTTTATACTACTGACAACCGTGGACATTATGGTTTGGCATTTGATTATTATACACATTTTACTTCACCTATACGTCGTTATCCCGATGTAATGGTGCACCGTTTGTTGCAAAATTATCTCGATAAAAAATCCTCTCCGGATAAAGAAGCCTGCGAAAAGAAATGTATCCATAGTACAAATATGGAAATACAAGCATCAAGTGCCGAACGCGACAGTATTAAGTATATGCAGGCCAAGTATATTGAACATTTTAAAGATACACCTTTTGAAGGTGTTATTACCGGTGTTACCGAATGGGGTATTTATGTAGAACTTACCGCCAATAAAGTTGAAGGCTTGGTGCGTCGTACCGAAATGCGGGACGATTATTATTATTACGACGAAGATCAATACGCTATGATAGGCGAAATAACCGGCAAAAAATACCAACTCGGTGATATTGTAGTGGTCAAGGTAAAGAAAACCAATCCTGAGAAAAAGCAAATCGATTTTGAAATGCTTTATGATACCGATGAAGATCAGGATAATATTGAAATAAAAAATAATACGGTTTCCAAATTGCCAAAACCCAAAAGACGTCAATATAACCGGAAGAAAAAATAGTAATTAATTAAACTATGCTACAACTGTTTTCTATATATTGTTTTTAATTTTGTTAAAACAGTATTGGAACTTATCGAAGTGTTTGATTTTTAATTGATTATATAATAAAATTTATAGCAGGTCACTATTAGTAATCTAGTAGTTTTTTTAATAATTTAGAACTGGTTTTAATGCTTATATCTAAATACCTTAATAATTTTATTTCAATACATACAGGTAATATTAAAAATAAGGCTGTCTCAAAAGATTGAATTATCTGTCATTCCGAACAAAGTGAGGAATCTCATACTTGATAATCAATAATTTATAGTTTAGTGTTATATGAATTGTTTATAAAAAAACCTTTTGAGACAGCCTCATTTCTTTAACTGAAAAAATATAAAACTATGACTTAGTTTTCTTTTACCTTATCAAAAAACAATCTTTCTTTAAAACTTTTGATTTTATCAGCTAATTTATCAAACAAACTTTCGGTTTCCAGTTTTTCTTTGATAGCTTCTTTCAATTCTTTGATAGCCATTGCCAAATCTTTGTATTCTTTATCTTTTTTGCCATAACCCATTACTTCTGCCAATTGTAATTGATATTCGGCATTTTCCAGTAATACCACGGCAGTTGCGATATATTCTTCTTTTTTATCTTTGACGGCAATAGCAGCGGCTTTTATGTATTCTTCTGCTCTTAGAATCGGCAAAGGAATGGCTATTTCTTGAATGGCCAATATATACAGTGCATTGATTAAGACAGCCAAAGCTTCGTCTTTTTTATCTTCATCCAATAGTTTGGCTGCTATTTTCATAGCATCGGGGTAAGTAGCTAATGGCAAAAATGATATTTTAATAACATATTCGCTACTCAATGCATTTAATACTTTTTTAGCCGATTGATAATAACCGCTTTCAAATTCTTTTTTGGCTTCTTCTATCAAATTTTTAGCCGTTTCAATATCAACAACGGCATCACGTAATTCATAATTGACATTGACGGGAATTAAAGATACTTTAGGGTTTTTGGTTATAAGTATTTCCAATTCTCCAATCAAATTAGCCAATTTCTTTTTTGCTTCTTCCTTTTGATCTTTTGAGATTTGATCAATTACTTCTTGAGTTTGTTTTAAAATATCCAAAGCTTTTTGGGTATCTTCATCTATTTTGACTTTAAAGTCTTTTTGCATAGTATCATTGATACTGTTTTGCATTTGTTGATCGGTAATGTTGGTTTTGTCCGGTTTTTTCATTTTTATTTGTTTTTAGTTTTATTAAAGTTAATCAATATATATACCACTTATTGTTTATATGTAAAATTGGCAATTTTTATGACAATATGTCTTTTAAAATAATAAGCCGGAATTTTACAATCCCGGCTTATTATAATCTTGTTACTATATTTACTATATCTTATTTTTTAGGTTTGTTATTGTGTTTTTTAAAGAATAATCTTTCTTTAAAGTTTTTAATTTTTTCTGATAATTTTTCAAATTTACCTTTACTTTCTTTATCTTCTTTAATAGCTTTTTTCAAATCTTTGATAGCATCGGCCAATTCTTTGTATTCTTTATCTTTTTTGCCGTAACCCATAGCCTCTGCCAATTGTAATTGATAATCGGCATTGTCTAAGAATAATAAGGCTACTTCTTTTTTGTCTTTATCGTCAGACAGCATCGCTGCTGCACCTAATTTGATAAATTCTTCGGCTCGTAATACCGGTAAAGGTATATCTACTTTTTCTACTACCAAAGTATTCAATGCTTTGATCAAGATAGCAGCTGCTTCTTCTTTTTTGCCTTTGTCCAACAAGGCAGCCGACAATCTCATGGCATCAGGGTAAGTTGCCAAAGGCAAATATGTTGTTTTAACATTCATTTCACTGGTTAGTCCGTCCATTAATTTTTTGGCCAATTGGTAATAACCGTCATCCATAGCTTTTTTGGCAGCATCGGTAATTTCATATACGGTAGGAATATCAACCACAACATCGTTGATTTCATAACCTACACTCACCGGAATTAATGCCAATGACGGATCTTTGGTCATTAATATTTCCAATTCGCCAATTAATTTGGCTAATTCTTCTTTGGCTTTTTTGTCTTTGTTTTTGGCTATGTATTTTAAAACATTATCCGTTTCGGCCAAAATAGCAATGGCTTGTTTTGTATTATCATTCTCCTTTATGGCAAAATCATTTTGCATGGTTTGCGCGATATTGTCTTGAATTTGTTTATCGCTGCTTTTCACATGTGCCGGTTTTTTCGGAACTTCTTTTTTTACTTCTGCACTTTGTGCATTATTGGCTTTTTTATCTTGAGCACAACCGGTAAAGATAATTGCTAAGGTTGATAAGGCTAAAATTGTTTTTTTCATTGTTTTCATTTTTTATTTGTTTAACATTTAGTTCAAAAAATGAATAACAACCGTTATACCAAATATTTAAAGTTGGTAAAATTGGCATATTATCTTACAAAATGACAGTTAAACACTGAAAAAATTTCACTTTTCAGCCTATTTTTCTTTATCATATAACATTCTGATGTGGGGAATATTGTCTTCCAAATATGGCTTACCTTTTGGCACAAATCCTAAATTTTGATAATAATCGATCAGATATGTTTGGGCGCTAATTTCGATAAACCGTTCGTTCCAAATTTTACCAATATAATTGATAGCTTTGACAATAGCTTGGGTGGCATAACCTTTATTACGATAATCCGGATGGGTAACCACCCTGCCTATAGAAGCATTATTAAAGTAATCGCCCGCCTTAAAAATCCGTAAGTAAGTAACTATGGTATGACCGTCTTTAAGAAAAATATGCCGGGCTTTTTCGTCTTTACC
Organism: Flavobacteriales bacterium; assembly: GCA_027066995.1. Classification (GTDB taxonomy): domain Bacteria; phylum Bacteroidota; class Bacteroidia; order Flavobacteriales; family Flavobacteriaceae; genus WGBX01. The sequence goes on along the minus strand of JAMOMQ010000084.1, from coordinate 1,288 downwards.
GTCGGCATCTTGGTATATACAATTTTGTTCCACTACAAATACCGCATTGCGTAGTTGCAGTATATTGTATAATTCCAAATTGGTCAATTGATAAAACCGCCGGTTGTTCCATTTCATAAATAGAGATTTTTAATAAACGCTTAATCGGGAATGATATATTCTTTAGGATCGTCGCGTTTCCATTCCGGTTGAATATTGGTATGATTGATATTAAATTTATCGGATAATAATTGTTCTATTTGTTCGCAAATTGTGTCAAATTCAGACAGCTTAATGTCTTTATAAAACTCGATATGGGCTTCCAAATGGTAGTTTTTGTCATTGAGTTGCCATATATGCACATGATGTATGTTTTTGACACTGGGCAATTGTGTAACAGATTTTTCTACTTGGGCTATATCAATATCTTTAGGTGCAAATTGCATAATTATCCGCAACGATTCCAGTAAAATATCCCAACTGATATAGAGTAGGTAACCGGCAATCAGTAAGGTAAGAGTAGGATCGACCCAATACCAAGCTTTGTATTTTATAAGCAAGCCACCAACCAATACGGCAACCGATGTCAACATATCCGAAAACAAATGTATATATGCCGAACGCATATTGATATTGTGTTTGGCATCGTTTTTAACCAATAAAACACTGACGCCGTTTAAAGCAATACTCAACAAGGCCAGCCAAATAACAGTATTGCCATGAATTTCTTTAGGATGTATAAATCGCAAAATAGCTTCATAAATCAAAAATACGGCTAATACAATTAAAGTGGTTGCATTAATGAGTGCCGCTACTATTTCGGCACGTTTATATCCAAAAGTTTTGTCGAGTGTTTGCGCTTTGCGGTGGGCTAATAAATTGGCAACATAACTGATGATTAAGGTTATAACATCGGAAAAATTATGCAAAGCATCCGAAATTAATGCGGTAGAACCTGATATAATACCGCCGATTAATTGTGATACGGTAATACCTACATTTAATAAAATGGTGATTCCTAAGTTTTTACCTTTAACTTCACCGTGGTGATGATGATGTCCCATAATATAATTGTATGGCACAAAAATACACTTTTTATCTCATGTATAATATTTATCTTTGATGCAACATTTTAAAAAAAATTTTTTTTAATTGATAAAAATTCTCATATTTGCCTTACAAAACAGCAACAAAAAGCACAAGTTATGACAGTTTATTTAATCAATAATAACAATAATAATAATTACTACGCAACGCCGTAGCAAAAACTTGTGCCTAACAATTATATTTCCGCCGGGTTTTTGCCCGG
>JAMOMQ010000083.1 GCA_027066995.1 Flavobacteriales bacterium | reverse complement strand
AAACTGATAAAGAAAAAATCCGATATGAAACTCATACCGGATTCTTTTTGTTAGAAAACTTTAAAATTATTGCCTTACTTCTGAAAGTGCCTTATTAATTATGAAGTTTAAAATTTATGTCCTATTTGTAAACCAATTCCTAAATAAGATCGATCGGCATAAGCAAAAACGGCACCATCCAGATCAACACCAAGCCGGATATTCAAATCTAAAATCCAGTTCTTATTGAGCATAAATTGATAACCGGTTTGTAAGCCTGCAAAAGGTGTAAAATCGTCATATTCGGCACTGTAATAACCATCTATTATATAAAAATAGTCATTACGATAATGTATCCAATCCATTTGGACAAAAGGTGCCAAATAGTAACCTTTCATTTGGTTGGCATTTTTATTAAAATAAAAACGGTAACCTGCTTTTATTCCCATTGTAAAATTACTAAACCCCAATTCATTTTTGTTTTTGGTGATATAATAATTAAGATCCAAACTTGTTTTTTTACGCATCAAATGTTCCCAAGATACATTTAAATGATAAACAGTGGTTAAAAGCAATTCGGCAATATCTGTTTTGATAATGTTTTTTCTGATTTTAAGACTGTCAGTAGTTTGTTGTCCCGACATATTATTTAAATATAATGTAAATATGAGAAAGCTAAATAGTATTTTTTTCATGACTGATTTTTTATTAAAAATTATTATTCGGTAGTAAATTTTTCAGTTGTTTGATAGCTTGATCAATATCGTTAATATTTTCAAATATCAGATATATTTTTTCGGTATCTTGTATTTTTTTTTCTTTGAACTGACAGCAATGACTTTGTTGCACTTTACTTAATATTTGTTGAAAAATACCGGTTTGAAAATACGGCGAATCGGGTTTGGAGATAAAATAGGCCAACATTTTACCTTTTTTGATGACTAATTTTTCAAATCCCAGCTGTTGTCCCAGCCATTTTAATCGGACTGATTCCAATAAATCTTTGGTGGGTTGTGGCAAAGGGCCAAATCTGTCAATCAATTGACTTTCGTATTTTTTCAGATCTTCTTCGTTTTTCAAATTAGCCAATTCGTTATATAGATTGAGCCGTTCGGTAGTAAGGTTGATATATTCGTTGGGAAAAAGAATTTCAAAATCGGTTTCAACTTGAGTGTCAATGGTATATTTGTTTTTTTGAAGGTCATTTTTAAACAAGTCTTTAAATTCGTTGGTTTCCAATTCTTCAATTGCTTCTTTTAATATTTTTTGGTAAGTATCAAATCCCATTTCATTGATAAATCCGCTTTGTTCGGCGCCCAATAAATCACCTGCGCCGCGTATTTCTAAATCTTTCATGGCTATTTGAAAACCGCTACCCAATTCGGTATAGGTTTCTATGGCTTCCATACGTTTGCGGGCATCATAAGTCATGGCGGAGTAGGGAGGTGTGATAAAATAACAAAAGGCTTTTTTGTTGCTGCGTCCCACACGGCCACGCATTTGGTGTAAATCGGCTAAACCGAATTGGTGGGCATTATTGATAAATATAGTGTTGGCATTGGGCACATCGAGTCCGTTTTCTATGATGGTAGTGGCTACTAAAACATCAAATTCGCCATTGATAAAATCAAGCATCAGCCGTTCCAGTTTTTTACCTTCCATTTGACCGTGTCCTATTCCGACGCGGGCATCGGGCACCAAGCGTTGTATCATGCCGGCTACTTCTTTGATGTTTTCAATGCGGTTATGGATAAAAAATACTTGACCTTTTCGTTGAATTTCGTAACTAATGGCATCACGGATCAGATTTTCGTCAAAGCGAATGACTTGGGTTTCAATAGGGTGCCGGTTGGGCGGTGGTGTATTGATAACCGACAAATCGCGTTCGTTTATTAGTGAAAATTGTAAAGTTCTGGGGATTGGTGTAGCCGTTAGTGTTAAAGTGTCGATATTTTTACGGATAACTTTGAGTTTTTCTTTGACAGATACGCCGAATTTTTGCTCTTCGTCGATAATCATTAAGCCCAAGTCTTTGTATTTGATTTTGTTACTGACCAATGCATGTGTGCCTATGATAATATCTATTTTGCCTTCGGCCAAATCTTTTTTGATTTGTGTTTTTTCTTTGGCGGTTCTAAAACGGTTGAGATAGTCCACCACTACGGGAAAATCTTTTAAGCGCTCGCTAAAAGTTTTGTAATGCTGAAAGGCTAAAATAGTTGTAGGCACCAATACGGCCACTTGCTTGCCGTTGTCAACGGCTTTAAAAGCAGCGCGTATGGCGACTTCGGTTTTGCCGAAACCGACATCGCCGCATACCAAGCGATCCATGGTTTTGTTACTTTCCATATCAGCTTTGACATCTTGTGTGGCTTGATATTGGTCGGGGGTGTCTTCATACATAAAGGAAGCTTCGAGTTCGTTTTGCAAAAAACTGTCGGGGGCGTATTGGGTGCCTTTTTCCAATTTGCGCTCGGCATATAGTTTTATAATGTCAAAAGCCAGTTCTTTAAGACGTTTTTTGGTTTTTTGTTTGAGTAGTTTCCAAGCGCCACTACCTAATTTGCTGACTTTTGGTTCTTTGCCGTCTTTGGTGTTGTATTTGCTGATTTTGTGCAGACTGTGAATACTGACAAACAACCGGTCGCCATTTTTATAAACAATTTCGATAACTTCTTGCTCTTTACCACCGCGTTCTATTTTTTGCAAACCGCCAAAACGGCCGATGCCATGGTCGATATGGGTAACATAATCGCCTTCTTTGAGAGCGGTGAGTTCTTTTAAAGTAACCGCCTGTTTTTTACGGTTGTTTTTTTTGATATGAAAGCGGTGGTAGCGTTCAAAAATTTGATGATCGGTATAGCAAGCCAATTGTAAATCTTTGTCTATAAAACCACGGTATAGCGGATTAACGATTATGTCAAACGCAACTTCGGTATCCATATCGTCAAAAATGGCTTGTAAACGGTCGGCTTGTTTTTGATTGGAGCAGAATAAAATGTTACGATAACCGTTTTGAGTATTTTGTTGTAAGTTTTGGGTGAGCAGTTCAAAACTTTTGTTAAAAACCGGCTGGGGTTGAATGTTAAATGATATGGTGCTGATGTTGTCCGTTGCTTTAGCTTCTATCAGTTGAAAAAGGTTTAATTTTTGATTGATGCTCTGTCCGCTGCAAAATAAATCTGCGGGCTTTAAGTGTTGGGTTCCGGTGTCTAATTGTGCAAAACTGTCTTGGGCTTTTTGGTAAAGTTTGTTTAAGGTGGCTGTGGCCAAAGAGCGATTTTTTAAATATATCAGGGTGTTTTTTTTGATAAAATCAAGAAAACTTTGGCGCTGTTGTATCAGGGTTTTGTCGGATAAATTGGGAATGATTTGCACCGATTTGAGTTTTTCGTCGGACAATTGTGTTTCGATGTCAAAACTGCGGATGCTTTCGACTTGATTATCAAATAGTTCTATGCGGTATGGTTCGTCATTGCCAAAAGAATAAACATCGAGGATACCGCCGCGGATAGAAAATTCGCCGGGTTGGGTGACAAAATCGACTTGTTCAAATTGGTATTCGAACATAAGATCGTATAGAAAATCGATGGATAGTTGGTCGCCGGTTTTGATTTTCAGGGTATTGCTTATTAATTCTTTTTTGACTACTACCTGTTCAAACAAAGCTGCCGGATAAGTTATAACAATCTGGGGTTTTTGGCGCGATTGCAAGTGACTTAAAACCTTGGAACGTAATAAAATATTGGCATTGTCGGTTTCTTCAATTTGGTAGGCACGCCGGTAGGATTCGGGAAAAAACAGAACTTTGTTTGTGCCGGCTATTTGTTGAAAATCGTTGTAATAATAGGCGGCTTCTTCTTTGTCGTCAAAGATGAGCAGCAGAGGTTGGTTAACTTGCCGGTGCATGGCACTGAAGACAAAACTTAAAGCCGATTCGCGCAAACTATTGATACTGATATACCGGTTTGTGCTTAGGGCTTGGTTTAATGCTTTGACTTTGGAACTTTGCAGGTAGTATTTTATAAAATCTTCTGTGGTCAAGTTTTGTTTTTTGGCAAAACTACGATTTTTTAAAAATATATTTGGTATTAATTAGGGTTTACTGAAAAGCCCGGAAGTGCAATAGATTTGTAATTTGTGAATTGCAAATGTGTATAGATGCTTCAAAATGAATGAGTTGTAAAGATGTTGTGCTTCCGAGCAGCAGAAATATAAAATTTACGCGTTTTACAAGTGTAAGGAATTTTATGCTTTTATGTGAAAAACCATGCATTTTTCATCGAACATCTTATTGTATTATATTAATATTCAATATTTAAGCGTTTTTTTCAGTATGCCCTAATTATGAGCCGCTCGTGCTTTGATACGAATACCGGCTATAGAATGTAGCTCCGCAACAGGGATAGCAGCGGTAGCTTGTGGCAGGTAGCCGCCGTATAAAGAACAAAGTGTCATAGCGACCGGAGGAAGCTCATGGCACTGCCGATTTTTTATGGCGGATGCCAACACAACTACAAGCGGATAGCCCGGCTGTTTGCCATAAAAATTGTATTTGGCAGGTTTATTTTAATTAAAAAAATGTAAATTCGCATCTCAAAAAAATTGATACAATGACAAAGAAATTGATTATTATAGCTCTTGGTGGTAATGCTTTGTTAAAAAACGGGCAGAAGGGTAGTATTGAAGAACAAAATTTGAATGTGCGTGAGACTTTGCGAAATTTGTTTCCATTGATACAAGCCGGACATAAGCTGATTATAACGCATGGAAACGGGCCGCAGGTGGGGTATATTTTGCTAAAGAACGATGCCGGCGAACAGGTGTATGATATACCGCAGGTGCCGCTTGATGTAGCAGTGGCCGATACCCAGAGTGAGATAGGTTATCTTATTCAAAGTGAATTGTTTAGCTTGTTGCGACAAAATAATATGGAACGCGAAATTATATCAACCAATACCATGGTAGAGGTGGCTGCCGATGATCCTGCCTTTAAGAATCCGACCAAAAGAATAGGTAAAACTTATTATGATGCGGCAGAGGTGTCCACTTTAAAACAAACCAAGGGTTGGGTGTTTAAAGAAGAGGTTAAGAATGGCAAAACGGGTTGGCGACGGGTAGTGCCCTCACCCAAGCCGGTGGATATTATCAGCAAAAATACCATTAAAACTTTGGCGGATAGCGGCGCTATTGTAATTGCCGTTGGCGGTGGTGGTGTGCCGGTAACTATTGAAGGCGATACCTTGCACGGTTCGGAAGCGGTGATTGATAAAGATTTGGCGAGTGCTTTGTTGGCCAAACAGATTGGTGCAGACCAATTTATTATTTTGACCGATGTGCCCAATGTTTATATAGATTACGGCACGCCGCAACAAAAGCCTTTAGAGGTATTGGATGCTACAACGGCACGGCAATATTTGAAAGAAGGGAAGTTCGGTGAAGGTAATATGGCGCCTAAAATACAAGCTGCTTTAAATTTTATTGAATCCGGCGGACAAGAGGTGCTGATTACCGATTTGAACGGGATTAAAACACAACAGGGCACCAGGATAGTGGGGTAGGAGAGAGTTGAAAGTATAAAGTTAAAAGTAAAAAAGGACGAGTGCACATGTTTGGAAGATGCCTTTGGTGTTTCTTGGGTGTCTTCGGTGGTTGAATGGTGTATGAGTATAAAGTTAAAAGTAGAAAGGGACGAGTGCGCATGTTTGGGTAATACCTTTGGTGTTTCTTGGGTGCCTTCGGTGGTTAATGAAATACAAGTAGAAAGTAGTAATAACTTTGCAAACAATTCTTATAAGTAAATAAAAATAAACATTTTGTAAAAAAAAGAGACTGTCCCGCAAGACAGTCTCTTTTAAAATTATATAAAAATTGATTTAGTCGCTGATAATAACAAATTCGGTGCGACGGTTCATTTGGTGTTCTTTTTCAGAGCATTTGACACCATCGGAACAGTGATTGACCAAGCGGCTTTCACCAAAACCTTTAGCTTCAAGACGGTTAGGGTCAATACCGTGTTCTATCAAATACTGCATGGTGGCTCTGGCACGGCGTTCGGATAAGTCAAGGTTATATTCTTCGGATTGCCGGCTATCGGTATGTGATTCCATGCTTAAACGGATATCAGGGTGTTTTTTGAGCAATTCAACAATTTTGTCAAGTTCGGCTGCGGCATCGGGACGTATATCCGCTTTATCCAAATCAAAATATATGGGGTTGAGTTTCATTTTGACTAACAATACTCGTTGTTTGTTGGGTTTGATCCAATTGAGTGTGTCGTTTTCCAGTTTGTGCTGATAGTTATAACGTTTGGGTAAATAGAGGTCTTTTCTAAATTCAAATTCGTAATAAACTTCTTTGTGACGTCTGTCGGCAGGCACCTCAAAATCGAGACAACCGTTGGGTTTGGTATATTGCACAAATCTTTCATTGTGACCGTTGTGACCGTATATTTTGACTTGCACACTGTCAAGAGCTTCTTTGGTGTCAAAATCGGCTACACAAACCTTGATTTTTTGCTTGGCTTTCAAAACAACATCCTTTTTAATTTTGGATTGGGTGGGGTTATAAGTGTTAAAAGAAATATTGACGTCATCATAGCCATTGTGTGTTGCTTTGAGCCGGTAGTTTTTTTCGGGATTGATTAAAAACGTATACCGGCCGTTAAAAAAAGACATATTTTGCCCGATAAGTTTGTTGTTTTCATATAATTTAAGTTTGGTGTTGGGGACTACATTACCATGTTCATCTATTGTTTTTCCGACCAAATAAATCAACGGTTTAAAGGGGTCTTCGGTTTTAAACATATATATGTCGTCAGAACCTTGTCCGCCTAATCTGTTAGAGGAAATAAAGCCTTCTTTGTCATTGTCATTAAATATAAAGGCAAAATCGTCTTTGGAACTGTTGTAGGGCAAACCTATGTTTTTTAACATAAAAAATTGACCTTTAATAAAAAAGGCGACAAAAATATCCAAGCCTCCTAATCCGGCATGACCGTTAGATGAGAAAAACAAGTTACCGTGACGGTCAATAAACGGAAAAGTTTCAACACCTTCGGTATTTATTTTATCCCCCATGTTTACGGGAGTTCCCAAAGTCCAATCAGGGTTGACAGCAACTTTAAAAATATCCGATTTTCCAATGGTGCCGGGCATGTCGGATACAAAATATAGTGTTTTGTTGTCTTTGCTCAAGCTTGGATGGGCACAGTTATAATCATTACTGTTAAAGTGAACTTCTTCGGGTGTAGACCAACTGCCGTCTTTATAAAATGAACGGTAAATTTTTAGATTATAATCTCTTAATTTATTCTTTTTTGCGGGATTTAAATTATTGCGGGTAAAATATACTACGGTATAATCGCTGTTAAATGTAGGCGAACTTTCATGAAAATCGGTGTTTATGATTTGACTAAATCCTTTTTCCTTTTTATAATCATTTTCATTTTTGACAGCCAGCATTAGGTCTGTAAAAGGCATATTGTCCCAAGAAGAGCGTTTTTTGCCGGAGGCTTTAATATTGTTAGTGGTATAGACAATTTGATTATCTTTATAATATGTTCCGCCGTATTCGGTATATCTGCTGTTTAGTGATAAGCTGAAGAGTTGTGCTTTGACACCTTCTTTTTTTACCTTTTCGACTATATCCAATTCTTTAAAAAACTCTTCGAGCCGGCTATCACTCAGTCCCGAGTTTTTTTTGTATTTATCCATCCATTTAACCGATTGGTCATATTTTTTATTTTGTCGCAGTGCCATAGCATACCTATAATAGTATATAGGGGCTACATTGTCGTTTTGGACGGCTTTTTCATACCAAATTTCAGCATTTTCCGGTTGGCTGATAGTGGCATAAATATCTCCTAAGCGGCTATAAATATAGGTTGCGTCTTTTCTATCTTTTTTAGCGAGTTTTTTATACTCTTTGATAGCTTCTTGAAATTTGAACCTGTCATATAATTTATCGGCTTTCAATGTTTTTTTAGATTGACCAAAGTTATTGAAACCAATAATCAGGCTAAAAATTAAATAGATGTATTTACTTTTCATAAAAATGAATTTTAGGCTTTGTTATTTTTGGCAAAGATATACATTTGTGTAAAAAAAATATAGCAAATCTGTTTTTTTTGTTAATAAATACAGATATGAAAGGTTGTTGCTATAATTTTTTAGAATTTACTAAACATTTTAAAATACTTATGCTATAATTCAAATAGTATAAAAAAAACTTTATTTTTGTTTTTGGAATAAAAATTGTTAAAGATTAATAAATACAAATAATACTAAATCTTATTATCATGAAAAAAACAATGTTAGTGTTGAGTTTCCTATTCACAACTATATTTTATGCGCAAAACATTCCGCAAGCTAAGGTGCTTGATATGAAAGGTAATAAAGTTGATTTTAGCGAAATTGTAAAATCGGACAAACCGGTGATTGTATCATTTTGGGCTACTTGGTGTGTGCCGTGTATCAATGAGTTGGATGCTATCAATGAAGTTTATCCCGATTGGCAAGAAGAAACCGGGGTTAAACTAATCGCAGTTTCTCGTGACGATGACCGCACTGCTCGCAGAATTAAAGCTTTGGTCAACGGTAAAGCTTGGGATTATGAAGTCTACCGCGATTTTAATGACGATTTAAAACGTGCCTTAAATATCGCCAGTATTCCTTTTATGATTATTATTAAAAACGGTAAAATTGTTGCCACACGTTCGGGTTACACGCCGGGAAGCGAAGAAGAAATTTATGAGATTATCAAAAATTAGCATTACTTAACTCACAACTATGAAAAATTATTTAATCGTATTTTTACTTGTTATTATTAACTATAATGGCAATGCGCAAAATTCGGGACAATTATCGGGAGGTTATGAAGCTTATTTGCAATATTATCAAAGCGATGATGCAACAAATTTTATTGCCCCGGCCGACCGCTTGCGCTCTATGAATTATTTTAATACCAACTATACTTACAAGCAGTTTAGCTTCGGACTACAATATGAAGCATATTTGCCACAGGCATTTTTAGGATACAATCCCGACTTAAATGGTAATGGGATTGCTACTTACTATGCCAAATATCACAAAGATGATTTGGAAGTAACAGCCGGTTATTTTTATGAACAATTTGGCAGTGGTTTGGTATTTAGAGCATGGGAAGACAGGCAACTCGGAATTAATAATGCTTTGAGAGGTGTGAAAGTTAAATACGATTTTAATAATTTGGTTGGAGTGACCGGTATTATGGGTAATCAACGTTTGGGATTTAAGCTGTCCGAATCGACCATATATGGTGTAAATGCCGATATTAATTTGGATAATATTATAAAGTTGAAGAATATACAACTTAAAGGAGGTTTGAGTTATGTGGCACGGTATCAAGAATCGGTTTCAGGTAATGCCGATTTGCAACCTGTTGTGGGTAGTTATTCATCACGGTTAGACTTGTCTGCCGGTAATTTTTATACCAATTTTGAATATGTATATAAAGAACCCGATGCCCGGGCAGCCAATCAGGTATTGTTAGATCAGGTGTTGTTTGATGGCAATGCGTGGTTGTTAAATTTCGGTTATTCACAAAAAGGTTTGGGTATTGATGCTACTTTACGCCGTTTGGAAAACATACAAATGTATAGTGAACGTTTGTTAGAAGGTAATTCCTATAATGCCGGAGTGGTCAATTTTGTGCCCGGTCTTACCAAACAACACGATTTTAGCTTGGCCAATATTTATGTGTATCAAGCGCAACCTGCCATTTCCTTCGGGGAAGAAAAAGTAGGAGAAATAGGAGGACAGGTAGATTTATACTATACTTTTAAACGCAAATCGGTTTTGGGCGGTAAGTATGGCACCAAATTGGCTCTTAACTATTCACGTTGGCACGGTTTAAACGCCGCTTTTGATATGGCCAAACAAATTTATCGCGCTGATTTTGCCAAGCCTGGCGAATTGTATTTTCAAGACATTAATTTTGAAATCAGAAAAAAAGTGTCTAAAACCCTTAAAACGGTCTTGTCATTTATTGATGTCAAATATAATAAACCCAAATTGGAAGGGGAGGGTGAATTTGTGCATGCCAATATTGCCGTTGCCGACCTGGAATTTAAATTGGCTAAAAAACGTTCCGCCCGTGTCGAACTGCAACATTTGGCAACCAAAGATGATATGAAAAATTGGGTAGCCGGTTTGGTGGAATATAATTTCAATCACAATTTTAACGTCTATGCCGGTGATATGTATAATTACGGCAATGATGATGTTAAAAACCATTATTTTAATGTCGGCACCACTTATACCAAATCATCTACCAGATTGAGTTTGAGCTACGGACGACAACGAGGTGGTTTGTTATGTGTGGGTGGTGTGTGTCGTTATGTGCCTTCGAGCAAAGGTGTTACAGCTTCTTTATCAATGTCCTTTTAAAAAAATTATGGAGCAATTTGAACAACAATGGCAAAAGGTATTGGACTTTTTCAAAGCAAAATTTACCGATGGAGAACCGCCCCAACTCGATACTATTCTTTTTTTGATAGGTGTGCAAGAATTGGGTATGATTAAACCGAAATTTACCAAAGACGAAAAGGTTAATTTAATGCATGTAGCTACATGCAAGTTACTCGAACCCTATGGCTATTATGAATTTTCGCATAGAGATGAAGAAGGTTGGCCGCATTATAACCGCATTAAACAATTAGAAACCGGCACCGATCAAGACATGCTGATAAAAGAAGCTATTATCAATTATTTTAATGAAAACGGTATTTTATAAATTTTTATGTATAATCTATGAGAAAACTAATTTATTTTCTAATATTAACACTATTTTTTAGCCATACAACTTATTCTCAATCCTATAAAAAACGTTTGTTAAAGAGTAAAGAGTTTTTACAAAAAGTAAGAGCCAGAGAAGTGCTTGACACCATGCTTTGGGATCGAGAGGCGGCTATATTTAACAATACGGAGAAATTATTTAAGCAAAACAAACTGGATGTAAATAATCCGGAAGATTACGAATTTTTTCAATCAGGCTTAATGCATCAATTTTTATTTTCAAAACGTCATATTTATAAGCGTGTCAAATTTCATTATGAACATGTCGATTATGCATTGCTGCAAAAATATATTAATCGTATCAATAAGGGGCAAATTAAGGCTGTCATTTTTGATTCGGGTTTGTATCAAATGTTGGATAAGTTGTTAAATGAAGAATTTACACAAATTGAAAAAATGACCATGCCAAAATATATTGAGTTTTTGGTCAATAAGCATAAGCCGGTTCCTTTAACTTTAACATATAATAAAAAGCCTGTCAATGCTGTAGATTTAGACATGGATGTATTGGTTGAAACCAATAATGCCGACTATAAAAAGGTCAGTATTCTTGATAAAAAAAACAATCAAATATTAAAACCCGACGGCTATACGTATGAGCAAATTCAAAAAATCATTATCAGATTTAAAGGACAATCATTTGAGTTTAAACCCGATTCTATCATTAATTATTATCCACGCCAGTTTAAAGAATTAAACAGTATGATTTCAAAATACAGTTTTAATCAAATACCGGTTTGGCAAATTGATGTGGTTGAAACCAACGGGCATGTTGGCGTAAAGTTAACCAATGTGGTTGAATCAAAAATAATCAAGGCCAAATCATTGGATATGAATATTGATGACCAAAACAAACCTTTAGACAAATAATAACTATTTTGGTTGTCATCTTTATTCGGCTAATTTTTTCCAACCTATTTTTTTCATATTTCTGACAATTAAAAAGCCGGCTATAACAGCTATGCTGAAAAATAAGAACGAAA
>JAMOMQ010000082.1 GCA_027066995.1 Flavobacteriales bacterium | reverse complement strand
GCGGCATGCTTAGGCTCAATAACCAAGGTCTTATCCAAGAGTGAATCAACCGGTTGATCGACAATTTTGGTAGCAGGCCGGTCGTGCTCCAATATATTTTCATCTTCGACCACCTCTATTAGTTCATTCATCCGCTTCATGCCGTATGACGGACAAAGACTGGCTGCTTCCACTATTGAAAAACCTTCGGTTTCAATAGCCTTTTTTAGAGTGTCTTTTATTTTGTTAGGCGCATTGACTCTAACGGCAAAACGGGCTCCGGATGCATGTGTAAGTTGAATTAAATCAAAAGGCGGCACATCTTTCTCAAAATCGACAATTTCTTTATACTTCCGGGTCGACAATCCACTGATTTGGCCGCCGGTCATACCATAAAGCAGATTATTTAATACTATCAAAGTCATATCAACATTGCGGCGCGCGGCTTCCAAAATATGCTGCAAACCTATGGTTGCACCACCATCGCCTATAAAAGCAATTACTTTTTTGTTTTGTTTTAGGGCTACTCCCATAGCTACACCTAAACCTAAGGCCGGCGAACGTCCGTGCAAACCGTGAATGGTATGGGTAGCAAACAAAGGATCTATTAAACCGCTACAACCAATATCACTGACTACAATGACATCTTTAGGTCCGTAATTTAATTCTTGCAAAGCTTTGTTTAAAGCATTTATAGAAATACCGTGTCCACATCCCGGGCAAAACGGAAATTTCTTATCGGTTAAAAAAGTATCTGGATTTTTTGTCATGATTCATTGTTTTAAATTGGCTATAAAAGTGCCTTAATAATTTCATCGGGCGTAATCATATTACCCATTTTATTAACCTGCTTGATATGAGGCAAGGGACGCACTCCAAATAAAATTTCTTTTAATTGCCCTGTGAGATTTTCTTCTGCAATAACCACATCTTCATATCGGTCTATTATATTATAAATCTCAGGTGATACAGGCAGCAGTGATTTTACAACTAACAAATCGACTTTTTCACCTTTATCTCTCAATGCGGTTAAAGCATCGCGAGCGGCATCGGCAGTAATACCCCAAGTTACCAACAATTTTTGGCTGCCTTCTTGACGGTCTAAGTCATACAAGGTCAATTCATCCATACGATTGATAAATTTGTCACGCAAACGACGCGTATTGGCCAAAGCTTCAGGATCGTTTTTACGGATATTAGCCGCTTCATCGTGGGTAGAAGCTGTGATACGCACCAAATGTTCATCATCACCAAGCGGAATAAACGGTGGCACCAAAGAGGCATCTGCTTTGTAAGGCAAATAGGTGCCTTGTATCTCCGGCTTATCTCTTTTGACCTTACTGATAGGTTTGAGCCGGCTGATATCAAAAGATTTTTGATACATCACCATTTCTTTGGAGGTCAACAAAAAAACCGGCGTTCTGAATTTTACCGCCGTTTCAACAGCTTTGGCGGACAAATCCCAAGCATCTTCAAAACTTGAAGGAGAAAAAACAGGGACGGGATATCCTCCGGAAATAATGCCGTTTAGAATCGCCAAATCACCTTGCGCTCCCGTCGTTGCCGAACCGGTACTGGGACCCAAACGTTGGGTAATAATTATGACCATTGGCAGTTCCATCGCATAGGCCATATTAATACTCTCTACCATTAAGGCAATGCCCGGAAAAGCACTGGAAGTGGCAGGCAAACGACCGGCCGCCGCCATACCGGCCATCCATTGAAAGGTTGTTATTTCATCCGGTGCGGCATAAAATTGCGGAAAGCGTTCTTTACCGTATTTATACATCCAGTTGGACGGTGTAATAGGGTAGGCTACAAAAGTATCAACACCGGCTTGCGCCAAGGCTTCAATCATAAGTTTGGAGCCGTCTATAAATGTTTTTTTTGACTTGATTGTTTCCAAAATTGTTGTTTTTTATAAATCAAGACAAATGTAAAAATTAAATACAATTTACCAAGTATTATTTGTTTTTTTTAATTAAAAAAACGGTATGTCAGGTCAAGTGCTGCATTGATTACCGAATTCTTCTCGAAACAATTCCGAAGCGAGTTCAAAATTACTCGAAGTAACACATGGCGCTTTTAATAAACTTTTTAGATAATAATGAAACCGGTAGGTCAGTTTGAGTGTTACGGCGCTTAGCCGGAATGTATCGAAAACGACTAAAAAACTTTTCAATATAATCCCAAAACGAGTTCTAACTAACTCTAAATAACAGAGTGCTTTAAATAAACTTTATTCATTTTAATAAAAGCGGAGTGTCATTTCATACGCAGTGAGAAATCTCATGCTTGATAAGCACCAACTTATCTTTTCGGTATCATTTATAAAAAAACTCTTTTGAGACGGCCTCTTGTTTTTTACTGAACTTTCGCATGTTGATAATCAAGTAATGTCTATTCGAGAGTCCCGAAAGCGAAGCGATTCGGGACACTCAATATGACAAGCTTGGATTTTATTGTATTATGTTATGCATCAATTAATTATCACAACAAACAATTACTTGTGAAAGTTCAGTTATTTATAGCTTATCTTCCACTTGCAGGTGTCGAATAAAAGCTATGGATTTTTCTATATCATCATACAATATCCGGTCTTCTTCTATAAAAGGCACTTCTTGCCGGTAAGCTTTGACCAAACTTTGTAAAAACGGTGACGTTTTTTCGGCTCTAAAATCGAGGGCTTGAGTGGCTGTAAGCAATTCTATAGCCAAAACTTTTTGCACATTACTGATAACTTCATAAGCTTTGGTAGCCGCATTGGCGCCCATACTGACATGATCTTCCTGCCCGTTGCTCGATTCAATAGAATCAACACTGGCCGGAGTGCTTAACTGCTTGTTTTGACTGACAGCACTGGCCGAAGCATATTGCGGAATCATCAAACCCGAATTTAGCCCCGGATTTTTGACCAAAAAAGGAGGCAAATCTCGCTTACCGCTAATCAATTGATAAGTGCGTCGTTCAGAAATATTAGCTATTTCGCTCATGGCAATAGACAACATATCCAAGGACAAAGCCAAAGGCTGACCGTGAAAATTACCGCCGGAAATAATTTTATCTTCATCGGGGAATATCAACGGGTTATCGGTAACCGCATTAATTTCGTTAATTATGGTTTCTTGCACATAAGTAATCGCATCTTTACTGGCACCATGCACTTGAGGAACACATCTAAACGAATAGGGATCTTGCACATGTTTTTTGGGACGACTAATCAGGTCGCTACCGGTCAATAATTCTTTAATAAAAGCTGCGGTCTGTATTTGTCCCGCATGCGGTCTGACCTCTTGCACCAAAGCATCAAACGGTTCAATACGCCCATCAAAGGCGTCTAAGGATAATGCCGCAATGACATCGGCCAAATAAACCATTTTTTTGGCCTTAAAAAGATTATATACACCATAAGCCGACATAAATTGGGTGCCGTTAAGCAAGGCCAAACCTTCTTTGGCTTGAAATTGAATTTTTTTCCAACCAAATTTTTGTAAAATTTCGGAAGCCTTATAAATCTGTCCTTGATAACGCACCAAGCCTTCTCCCATCAAGGGCAATGATAAATGTGCCAACGGCACCAAATCGCCCGAAGCGCCCAATGAACCTTGTTTGTAAACTACCGGCAAAATATCATTGTTGTAAAAATTTATCAGCAATTCTACTGTCTGCAATTGCACACCCGAATGACCTTTGGATAAGGACAATATTTTAAGCAAAATCATCAGTTTGACTATTTCGCCGGGCACTTCTTCACCAATGCCACAAGCATGACTGCGCACCAGATTCTCTTGAAGCCTGTTGATTTGACCTTCATCAATTTTTATATTGTGTAAGGCCCCAAATCCGGTATTAATACCGTAAACCGGCCGGGTTGATTCTTTTAATTTATGATCCAGATAAGCTCTGGCTTTAACGATTAAATCACGACTTTTGTTTGACAATTGCAGAGATTTATTCTCTGAAAAAATCTGCCATAAGTCGTCCAATGATAAAAAATCCGAGTTTATAATATGTGTCGTGGTATTCATGCTATTTTTTTTTGATGGCTAAATATACAATTTTATCCAAAAACGGCCGGTGAGATTTGGTGGTTATACCAATAACAAAAATTCCCGAAAAGCAAAAAAACTTTCGGGAATAATATTGACAATTGTCTATTATATTTTATTGTTCGGCTTTAACCAATTCCACATCAAAAATCAAATTGGCATTAGGCGGAATTACGCCACCGGCTCCGGCTTCACCGTAAGCCAAATAAGCGGGAATCACAAAAGTGGCTTTATCGCCTTCTTCGAGCAATTGAATACCTTCATCCCAACCGGGAATCACATAACCGACACCAATAGGAAATTCGATAGGTTCACCACGGCCGTAAGAATTGTCAAAAACAGTGCCGTCGGCTAGTTTTCCAACATAATGCACAGCCACATTTTTACCTTTTTGCGGTTTGATACCACTACCGCTTTTATGAGTAATTTTATAGCGCAAACCTGATTTGGTTTGGTCAAAACCTTCTGCCAATTTGTTTAAAGCGGCTTTGGCGGCTGCTTTGGCCTTTTGCTCACGTTCGGCTTTGGCATTGTTAAAAGCTGTAAAAGCTTCGGGAGCGTTAAATTTTTTAGCCTCCTCACCTACTCTGATAATTTCCACATTTTCAATATTGTCACCTTGAGCTATTTTATTGACAACATCTTGACCTTCAACCACTTTACCAAACACCGTATGTTTACCGTCTAACCAAGGGGTGGCCTCATGTGTGATAAAAAACTGACTGCCATTGGTGCCGGGGCCGGCATTGGCCATTGATAAAATGCCGGGGCTGTCATGTTTTAAGTCCGGGTGTATTTCATCGTCAAATTTATAACCGGGACCACCGGCACCTGTGCCTGTGGGGTCACCGCCTTGAATCATAAAATTATCTATAACACGGTGAAAAGTAAGTCCATCATAATATTTTTTATCCTTGTGTTCAGCAGAAACATCCGGATGATTACCCTCGGCCAAAGCTACAAAATTAGCTACGGTTCCGGGAGTTTTGTCATATTCCAAACGGGCTAAAATATCGCCCTTATTAGTTTTGATTTTGGCATATAAGCCTTCGGGTAAATTGTTAGTATTCATATTTTTTTAGTTTTAAAGTTAAACAAAAAAACCAAAGTGCACAAGGCACTTTGGCTAAAAGTTAGTTTGAACATCTCATTAAAGCAAAGTTTCAAAAATAGCTTTGGCTCTTTCCCAATGTTCGGTTTGAGGATTCTTAAGCTTGGGCTCCAAAGTTTTAAAAGTCTTGGTTAAGGCCATTAAAATACCACCGGCAATATTGGGCAATTCTTGCTCAACATCTTCACCTATAGCCAATTTTAACGGAGGCATTTTGGTAATTGCTTCCAAAATTCCATCCAAATCCAAGTCTTCATTGAGTTCTTTAAAAGCATTGATTTGAGCTTCCAGACCTTCGGTAATAGGTAAATCAGTATACCATAATACATCTCTACCGTTTAACGAAGCATTTTTCATGCCCACAACCAACAGTCTGTAAATGACCTCATTTGTAAAATCGTAAATTCTTCTTACATCTGACTTGTCAATGTCCAAACTTCCTGCCTTTCTAAAAAAGGACTCAAATTTTGATACTCCAATTAATGACATATTCTTTCTAATTTTCGGGTTAATATTATACAAAGATACGACATTAAAAAGCCTATGTCAATGTTTTTAAAAAATATTAGTTTGAATAAGCACTGTTAATATTATTTGTAAAATATATTAAAAGGCTTTAGCATATAAATATTATAAGTCGTCTAAAATATTGAGCATAATTTCAATACCTCGCAATAGTTCATCATGAGAGATGGTAAGCGGCGGTGTAATCCGGACGGCGCGTTTTTCATACAACAACCAAAACAAAATCAGGCCTTTATCCAAGGCTTTTAACACTAAATCATTGGCTTGTTGCGGTGTTTGCATAATCAAACTCAACATCAAACCGCGACCGCGAATTTCTTTTATTTTGGGATGTTTTAAATATTTTCGGATGATTTTTTCTTTTTGCAATGCCGCTTGTGACAATTGATTTTCTTCGATATAATTTAAAGTTGCCAAAGCGGCAGCGGCTATAACGGGATGCCCTCCAAAAGTGGTAATATGTCCCATCGGCGGATTGGTCAGAGTCTTCATTATTTCAGGCGTTGAAGTAAAAGCCCCTATAGGCATGCCGCCTCCTAATGCTTTGCCTGTAATCACTATATCCGGTATAATATCAAAATTCTCAAAACCGAACATTTTTCCGGTCCGGGCAAAACCGGTTTGTATTTCGTCTAAAATTAACAAAGCACCCACATCTTCGCATCGTTGTTTTACCGCTTTTAAATAATTGTTTTGCGGTTCAATAAAACCTGCGCCACCTTGAATGGTTTCCAAAATAACAGCCGCCGTTTGAGAAGTAATTTTTTGCAAATCGTCAAAATCGTTAAAACGTATAAAATCTGTCCCGGGTATTAACGGCATAAAAGGTTGTTTACGTTCGGGGTAATCCATCACCGACATACTCCCTTGTGTATTGCCATGGTAAGCATACTTGGCAGCTATAATTTGGGGGCGGCCTGTATAATGCTTGGACAATTTCATAGATGCCTCTGTGGCTTCGGTGCCCGAATTGACCAAATAAGTAACGGACAAATCACCGGGAAACAGTGATGCCATTTTTTTGGTTAAAGCCACTTGCGGCTCTTGTATAAATTCACCGTAAACCATTACATGCATATATTGATCCACTTGTTTTTTAATAGCCGTTTTAACCGGTTCGGGTTGATGACCGATCACGTTGGCCGATACCCCTGCCACAAAATCCAGATATGCTTTACCGCTTTGGTCATAAATATAACTTCCCTTGGCTGATGACACTTTGATGCCTAATGGTTGCGGCCCGGTTTGGGCTTGATAGGTTTTAAACTCTTGTTCAATCATGGTTTTATGTTCTATAACAGCTAATATTAAAATGATTATATATTTTAGTCCGATATTTCGGTTTCTTTTTCACTTACTCATCGTCTAAAATACTCGCTTGCAGCTACGGCTACTACTGCGTTTTTCAGCAAGCCCTAATTAAGAAAAAAAATTGGACCATAATATAATAAATTAAAACAATTATATGGAAAATTTTATATAGAAAATAAAAAAGCTGTCCTTATAGACAGCTTTAAAGATTATTTAATTTGACATATTACCACAAGTCATGCCAAACGGTGCCGTCATATACTCTTAATTTATGAGAAGCACTATCCATATAAATATCGCCTTCGGTAGGATTGGCAGGTTCGGAAGTCGGTTCAAGATGCATTACGCCGTTAATATCTAATTTTTGAGACGGACTATTAGTACCTATACCTACATTACCGTTACCAATAATAGTCATGGCCTCTACTCTGTTGTCCCAACCGTTTTGCAAACCGGTAAGAAATTTAATTGCTTGAGAATTATCTCGATTATCTGATGTCAAATATAATATTTCTCCAATTTCAAGATTTACATTGTTAAAAACTTTATGTGCAGATTCTCCGCTTCCAACTGCAAAAGCTTGTCCGGGAGCAATTGACATACCCATACCATAATCTCTATCATTGTCTGTCTTATGGATAAAAAGTTTATCTCGATTATCTAATCTGTTATCATGAATATACATTCTGGTAAAATCAACATGCCAATCTCTATTTTTATCAACCACCAAAGCATCATTTCTTGTATCCCAACCATCTTGCAGTGCAGTTATTACACGAAAATCGTTATCTGATGCAAGATATAAAGTTTCATGGCCATTTGTGGTATCGATATTATTTTTAACAACATTGGTTGCTTCACCTGATCCTAAAACCGAAGTACCTCCCGCTCCTATAAACACATTATCTCCCCAACCGTTATCAGGACTGTTAAAAGTAGCCCAGGTATTATAACCGTTAGATTTATTACTGTTGATATAAAGACTGTTGCCATGTCTAACATCACCATTAACATCTAATTTAAATTGAGGGGTATTATTGCCTACACCTACATTACCTGAGACATTACTATACATATCATTACCATTAACCGTCCAATCGCCGTCATCACCAAGACCATTACCCAAACGAACCCAATTGGTGCCGTCATAATAGTAAAAAGAATTGTCATCATTAACAAAAACTAATAGACCGGTTGCAGGAGAATTAATATTATCTCTATCTACGGCTGACATACGAGGTATGAGCATTCCGGAAGTAGTACTTTTCACATCAAGCATAGCCGATGCATCAGGTGTTGTTGTGCCTATGCCCACTTGAGCATTTAATGAAATTGTCACAAACAATATTAAAACCAGCGAAAAATTTTTCATATTAAAACATATTAATGTAAATGCAAAGATATAAATAATTTTTTAACAAATTAAAAAATATTTTATTTAATTATAGATGTTGGAAAATTACGCTTTTAATTCAGCTGACTGTAATACAATATATTTGTGACTCACAAATTTCGCAGCCACCTTATATAGCATTTCGCCAGCTGATTGAGTAATGCTGACGCAAAGTAGCATCGTATCGAAAGCAACGGTGGTTTCGGGCTGTAGCGAAGTATCGGCTATTTAGGGCTTTCTGAAAAACGCTTAAATGTTGAATTTTAATATAATACAATCGGGTGTTCGATAAGAAATGCATGATTTTTCACATAAAAGCTTAAAATTCCTTACACTTGTAAAACGCGTAAATTTAATATTTCTGCTGCTCGGAAGCACAACATCTTTTCAACTTGTTCATTTTGAAGTATCTATATACATCTGCAATTCACAAATTAAAAATCTATTGCACTTCCGAGCTTTTCAGCAAGCCCTATTTAAAAATTTCTTTAATATTTTTAATAATCAACTCTTTATTTTCTACAGTCAAATTAGAGCCACTCGGCAAGCATAAGCCTTTTTTAAACAAGCCTTCGGAAACCCCGTTTACATAAGCCGGCGCATCCTTAAAAACCGGCTGTAGATGCATGGGTTTCCACAAGGGACGGCTTTCTATATTTTTATCAGCTAATGCCAAACGGATTTTTTCTCGCATTTGGTATGAATCGGTCAAGATGGTTGTCAGCCAGCGATTGGAGAAAAAACCGGCAGGTTCTTCGGGCGCCAATTTAACCGGCAAGTCTGATAAGTTTTCTTTATAAAACTCAAAATTACTACGACGCGCTTTAATCCGGTCATCTAAAACTTCCATTTGTCCGCGACCGATACCGGCTACAATATTACTCATCCGATAGTTATAACCTATTTCGCTGTGTTGATAATGTGGCGCATCGTCCCGGGCTTGGGTCGCCCAAAATATGGCTTTTTCTTTTTCTTTTTCGGTTTTGGTTATCAAAGCACCACCTCCCGAAGTGGTAATAATTTTATTACCGTTAAAAGAC
Source organism: Flavobacteriales bacterium (assembly GCA_027066995.1). Lineage (GTDB taxonomy): Bacteria > Bacteroidota > Bacteroidia > Flavobacteriales > Flavobacteriaceae > WGBX01. Next base: position 2,448 of record JAMOMQ010000082.1, on the reverse strand, counting down.
AAAATACCATAATCACCAAAAGTTCCGGTCATTTGTCCGTCAATACTACTGCCTAAAGATTCGGCAGCATCTTCTATCACTTTGATGTCATATTTACGAGCAATAGCCATAATTTCATACATTTTGGCCGGCATGCCATAAAGATGAACGACTATTATAGCTTGGGGTTTTTTGCCTTTTTTTGACAAATCAACAATGGCTTCTTCCAATAATTCCGGAGACATATTCCAAGTATCAGGTTCACTGTCAATAAAAACAGGTGTAGCCCCTTGATAGGTAATAGGATTGGCGGAGGCAGAAAAAGTCATGCTTTGACACAACACAAGGTCTCCTTGAGAAACCCCTGCCAATTTCAAAGCCAAATGCAAAGCCGCTGTCCCGGAACTCAATGCGCTCACATACACATCCTGTTCCAAATAATCTTGTATGTCTTTTTCAAAACCATTAACATTGGGCCCCAAGGGTGCGACCCAGTTGGTATCAAAAGCCTCTTGCACATATTTTTGTTCGCTTCCACCCATATGAGGAGAAGAAAGCCATATTTTTTGGTTTTTCATTTTTAAGAATTAGTATAAGCAAAGATAATATTTTTTTGTTGCCGGTGGCTTTGGCACAACCCAAAGCAAGTTTGGGATGTATCGAAGTGTCCGAAATTTTATTGTTTAATTATCCGTCCCGGATTCCCGACTACCGTGGCACCGTCGGGCACATCTTTGATAATAACCGCACCGGCACCGACGGTGGCCCATTTTCCTATTTTGACATTCGGTATAACGACAGCACCGGCACCAATATGAGCTCCTTCACCCACTTGCACATTACCACTCAATGTAGCATTGGGAGAAATGTGTACAAAATCCTCTAAAACACACTCATGGTCAATGCTGGCAGAGGTGTTGATAATACAATGATTTCCTATTCGAGTATCAACATTTATTACAGCGCCCGGCATGACAACCGTGCCATCTTTAATCTTGACTGTTTTATCAATTATAGCGTTAGGATGAATAGCTACGGCATAAGATACGTTCTTGAGTTTATCTACAATGGCTTTTCGGGTTTTATTATTACCTACCGAAATAATAAAATTTTCATTTTCACTGCCATCATATCTTTCTACAGGATAATTCAAAATTTGAAAAGGAGCCCGGTCATCATATATTTTACTTATTTTTTTATTTAAATCTTCTAATATCCTGATAATCATTTTTCCATGTCCGCTAGCGCCGTATAGTTTCATAGTTATTTGTTTAAATTTATTATTTATTTCCTTTAAACCGTCCAACCGTCGAAGCGCCTTCTGCCGCTATTCCTTCCGATTTAAATACTTTTTTGACGGTTAATAATAATATTTTAATATCCAGCCAAAAATTCAAATTATCAACATACCATACATCATATTCAAATTTTTGCGACCAACTAACAGCATTACGGCCGTTTATTTGCGCCCAGCCTGTAATACCGGGGCGCACTTCGTGCCGGCGCTTCTGAAAATTATTGTATAAGTCCAAATACTCGGGCAATAACGGCCGTGGTCCTACCAAACTCATTTCGCCTTTTAACACGTTCCATAATTGCGGAATTTCATCAATGGAGGTTTTGCGTATAATACGCCCTATAGTTGTCAAACGTTTGTCGTCGGGTAAAAGATGGCCGTTGGCATCTCGTTTATCATTCATGGTTTTAAACTTGACTATGGTAAAGATTTTTTCATCTTTACCCGGACGTTTTTGCAGAAAAAAAGGTGTCCCCCTATTGGCAACAGCCAGTAAAATACCCGCCGGAATCAAAACAGGTAATGCTCCTATGGTTCCGATTACGGCAAGGACAAAGTCTAAAGGGCGTTTGAAATATTTTTTATACATTAATGCCTTTTTTATAATTTTCATGCTACATCTATGAGATACAATAAAATCCCAAATTTTACCTTTTAAACAACCCCACCTAAATTGTCTTTGACGGAATGGCAATTTAATAAATTATTTAATATTACTTCCCTTTCATGCGTATAAGAATAACGTTCTTGATGAAATTTCAACACTTGTTGAAGAAAATAAATTTCTAACAATAGCCTTGGCTATGAGGAACATAAATTTCCTTGCACCTCATTTTCAGACCGTTATGCCATATATTATTTTCATTTTTCATCCCTTTTTTCCATGATGCTTATAGCTATTATTATAGCCGGTCTATTCATAATTTAATTCATATCTTGTACTTCGTCCTCCTGATTGTGATTTAATTAAAATTCCCTTATTAATCAAATCTTGAATATCTCTTAAAGCTGTGTCTTGTGAGCAATTTGTAATTTTTGCCCATTTAGATGTAGTTAAACTTCCTGTAAATCCTTCTAATAATTTATTCAATATCTTTTTTGTCTATCGTTTTTCCTATAAGCCGCCCTTGTTTATTTCTGACTTCTGCCAACAAATCAGATATTTCATTAAT
>JAMOMQ010000081.1 GCA_027066995.1 Flavobacteriales bacterium | reverse complement strand
ATTCACATTTTAAAGTTGGTGCAGCCCTTATGTTGGATAATGGTATAGTAGTAACAGGTAATAATCAGGAAAATGCAGCTTATCCTTCCGGAATGTGTGCTGAGCGCGTGGCTATTTGGGCAGCAGGCTCGCAGTACCCCGAGCAAAAAATTTTACAAATGGCCATTACCGCTCGTTCCGAAAATCATAAATTGGATCAACCTATTCCACCTTGTGGCGCTTGCCGGCAAGCCATAGCCGAATATGAAATCAAGCAGGACAAAAATATCGAAATTTATTTTATGGGTGAAGTTGGTAAGATTTACAAATCCGATTCACTTCATGATTTGCTCCCTTTGATTTTTGACAGTTCTAATTTGTAGCAAATAACGGCTTAAGGTCTGTTTCACTTGGTATTTCTCTGATGTCATTCAGATTAAAATAGACCCTGGCCGTATGTTCTCCTTTTAAATAATAATGGTTATTGGTTGCTTCTATCCAACTCCCTTCACGAAGCGCTACCACCGGTGTCGTATTAAAATATAGATACTCTTTAAGACGTGTATCGCGTGTTTCGCCCATGTGTTTTAATAAATCGGGGGCAGGGTCAAGATAATGCGGATTAATATTGAACGGGAATATACCTAAAGTTTTATAATCCGGCACCGCTACTATGGGCATGTCATTGGTGGTTTGCATACTTTGTCCGGTAATATTTGAACCGGCACTGGTGCCCAAATATGGTGTTCCCGATAGTATTTTTTCTCTTAAAATATCCCATAAATGCCGGTCGTATAATTGTTTGACCAAAACAAAGGTATTGCCACCTCCGGTAAAAATGCCTTGCGCTTGCCTAATAGCTTCTTTGGGGTCTTTACATTCGTGAATACCTTTGACATTGATATTTATTTTCTCAAAAAAATTACGGGCGACACCGGTATAAGCATCATGACTCATACCGCTTGGCCGGGCGTAAGGAATAAACAGTAGCGTTTCAACTTTATAAAAATGTTGGGCTAATTCATCTTTTAAATACTCTAAATAGGAACCGCCGTAAACGGTTGAGGTGCTGGCAATGATAAGTTTAAGTTTCATAAAACAAATTAAAACAACTTTTTTATAGTTTATTTAACGTTTATTTTTTCCAGAACTAAAGTTTTAGCTTTTTGCAAAGCTTTGTCCAATCCGGCCGGATTTTTACCACCGGCTGTGGCAAAAAATGCTTGTCCGCCACCGCCTCCTTGCACTTCTTTGGCCAATTCTCTAACCATTTGACCGGCATGTAATCCATACTTTTCGACCAATGCTTTGGAAATATAAACGCTGATGATGGCTTTACCGTTGTTTTCAGAACCAATAACCGCTACAATATTTTCTGCATCTTTACCAAATGAAAATAACAAATCTTTAATAGTAGCACTATCCAAATCAAGTTTGCGGGCAATAAATTTAATATCTCCCAGATTTTCAAATTCATTTTTCATTCTTTCTTGCAAAAAACGGGCTTTTTCTCTTTTTAGTTGCTCAATTTCTTTTTTTAATTGTTGATTATCCGTTTGTAAATTTTCGATGGTTTTGTTCAAGTCGGTCGGATGTTTCAACATTTTTTTGATAGCAGTCAACTGGGCGTCTTGCTGTTTGTAATAGTCTTTAACAGCATCACCGGTAATGGCTTCTATACGCCGGATGCCGGCAGCAATAGCACTTTCGTTTAAAATTTTAAATTGCCAAATGTCATTGGTGTTTTTAACATGGGTGCCACCGCAAAGTTCTGCATGATTACCAAATTTAATCATACGGACGGTATCGCCGTATTTTTCTCCGAAAAGCGCCATAGCCCCTTCTGCCATTGCTTCGGTAATCGGAATATTTCTTTTTTCGACCAAATGTAATTTGTCTTGTATGCGGGCATTGACAAAATCTTCCACTTGTTTGATTTCTTCATCTGTCATCTTGCTAAAATGAGAAAAATCAAAACGCAGATGAGTAGGTGCTACCAATGACCCTTTTTGTTCCACATGTGTCCCTAAAATTTCGCGTAAAGCTTGATGCAAAAGATGCGTAGCGGAGTGATTGGCAGCAGTTTTTGCTCTACTGTCTTTATCAACTACGGCTTTAAAAGTTGCCGACACATCTTTGGGCAAAGTTTTGGCTATGTGCACAATCAAATTGTTTTCTTTTTTAGTATCCAAAATGTATATGACTTCACCGTTGAGCCCTTCCAAATAGCCCCGGTCACCGACTTGACCACCGCTTTCGGGATAGAAAGGCGTCAGGTTAAAGACCAACTGGTATAAATCACCGTCTTTTTTTGAAGAAATTTTACGGTATTTAGTAATTTTTACCGGCGTTTCCAAGATGTCATAACCTACAAATTCTTCTTCGTCATCCTCTCGAACAGTAACCCAATCATCGGTTGAGACGGTAGCTGCCGCTTTTGAACGTTGTTTTTGTTTGTTCATTTCACGTTCAAATTCTTCTTCGTCAAAAGACATGCCTTTTTCTCTTAAAATCAAACCGGTTAAGTCTTTTGGAAAGCCGAAAGTATCATATAATTCAAACACTTTTGCTCCCGGAATTTTATTGTCCTTAGCCGTTTCAATCATGCGGTTGAGCAATACCAATCCTTGTTCCAAGGTTCTTAAAAACGACTGTTCTTCTTCTTTTATAACGTTTGTTATCAGTGATTTTTGTTTTTTTAATTCCGGAAAAGCTTCACCCATAATTTGTTCTAATGTAGGCACCAATTTATACATAAATGGTTCCTTGATGTCGAGAAAAGTAAAACCATAACGTATTGCCCTTCTTAAAATACGGCGGATAACATAACCGGCACCTGTGTTAGAGGGCAATTGTCCGTCGGCTATAGAAAAAGCAACGGCTCTGACGTGGTCGGCAATAACGCGCATGGCAATGTCCGTTTTATTGTTTTGGCCGTATTTTTTGCCTGAAATGTTTTCAATTTTTTGTATTAAAGGCACAAAAATATCGGTGTCGTAATTGGATTTTTTGCCTTGCAAAACCATTGCCAAGCGTTCAAAACCCATACCGGTATCTATGTGACGGTCGGGTAATTTTTCCAAACTGCCATCGGCTTTACGGTTGAATTCAATAAATACCAAATTCCAAATTTCTATAACTTCGGGATGATCTTGATTGACCAAATCTTTACCGGGGATTTTGGCTTTTTCTTCCGGTGATCGTAAGTCCACATGTATTTCGGAAGAGGGACCACAAGGGCCGCTGGCACCCATTTCCCAAAAATTATCTTTTTTATTGCCCAATAAAATTCTGTCTTCGGGAATATGTTGCTTCCATAAATTATAAGCTTCGGTATCTTTTTCCAGACCTTCTTGCGGCGCGCCTTCAAATATGGTTACATATAAGTTTTCGGGGTCTATTTTGTAAACATCCGTCAACAATTCCCAAGCCCAAGCAATGGCTTCTTTTTTAAAATAATCGCCGAAACTCCAATTGCCCAGCATTTCAAACATAGTATGGTGGTAAGTATCTAAGCCAACTTCTTCCAAATCATTGTGCTTACCGGATACACGCAAGCATTTTTGGGTATCGGCAATACGTTTATATTCCGGTTTTTTATAACCCAAAAAATACTCTTTAAATTGATTCATACCGGCATTGGTAAACATTAAAGTAGGATCATTTTTTAATACAATGGGTGCAGATGGCACGATTTTATGCCCTTTTGAAGCAAAAAAATCTAAAAAAGTTTGACGTATCTCTTTCGAATTTAACATTTTCATTTCAATTTTTTTTATAAATTTGCTAACTGTATAATTTGGTCACAGTTAATGATAGCTATTTTTTTAAGCAACAAAAATAAAACAAAATATGGCTAAACGGAAATTTATTTACGACCCCGAAACACTTTCCTATAAAGAGGCGGAATCTTCTTCCAAAAAGTGGTTGATGTTTTTTTTAGCCGGTTTAATTGTGGGTGTGGGTGCCATTATCTTGCTTTTATCTTCTCCAAATGCTTATTTTCAAACACCACGAGAAAAAAATTTGGTGCGTGAAAATGAAAATTTAAAATTGAATTACAATATTCTCAATAAAAAATTAAAAAAAATTGAATTGGTATTAAATGATATCAAACAACGAGATAATAATATTTACCGCACAATTTTTGAAGCCGATCCTATCTCAGACGATGTTCGTGAAGGTGGTTACGGCGGTGTCGATTTATATCAAAATTTGGACGGTTATTCCAATTCCGATTTGATTAAAAAGTCAATGAAAGAAGCGGAGAAAATAGAAAAACAACTGGTGGTGCAGTCCAAATCTTTTGATGAAGTGGTTAAACTAGCCAAGAATAAGGAAAAAATGTTAGCACATTTGCCGGCCATACAACCGGTTGAAAATAAAGATTTAAAAAGGATGGCTTCCGGGTACGGCTGGCGCATTCATCCTATCTTAAAAACACGTCGCATGCATTATGGTATGGATTTTACCGCCAAAACAGGAACACCGATATATGCTACTGCTGATGGTATTGTGAAGCATGCAGGTTGGAAACCTAACGGTTTTGGTAAGCATGTTGTTATTAATCATGGTTTTGGTTACGAAACTTTATATGCTCATATGAGCAAAGTAGCTGTCAAAAACGGCGAAAAAGTCAAGCGTGGTCAAATTATCGGTTATGTCGGTAATACAGGTTTGTCTGCCGGACCACATTGCCATTATGAAGTGCATGTTAATGGCAAGCGTGTTAACCCGATTAATTTCTACTATAATGATTTAACCCCTGAGGCTTATGCGCAATTGCGTAAATTAGCCACTGAAGAGAATCAATCACTCGATTAATGAAAAACCTACCGGAAAAGCTTTATTATCGCACCAATGAATTGGCCAAAGCTTTTGAAGTCAATGCTTCTCTTTTGCGTTTTTGGGAAAAAGAATTCGGTTTTTTAATCAAACCGAAAAAAAATGCTAAAGGTGAAAGACTTTATACCAAAAAGGATGTAGAAAACTTTAAGCTTATTTATCATTTGGTTAAGGAAAACGGCTATACTTTGGAAGGCGCTAAAAAGAAAATTAAAACCAGACGGCAAAAAATCAATAAAAATATCAGTATTATCGAACGTTTGGAAAAAATTAAAGCCGAATTAAAGCAAATCAGAGAACAACTTTGATAAAAATTCCTTATTGTATTTTTTTCTGTAACAAAAATTGAAAATTCCGGTCATATAATATGAAGTCGTAAATTAAATTTATTAATAAGAAACAACATTCATTTTAATAAGAATTTTATTATTTTTACAAAAATTAATATTTAAAATAGTCATTATGAAAAAATTATTAGGAATAATAGGCGTTATAGTAGTTATAGCATTTTTTGCCTATAAATTTTTTGTCGGTTTTTACAACACCGGTATCGAATACCAAGAAAATGCCAAAACAGCATGGTCAAAAGTAGAAAGTGCTTATCAACGTCGAGCCGATTTGATTCCCAATTTGGTAAATACCGTCAAAGGTTATGCCGCTCATGAAAAAAGCACCTTGGAAGCTGTTATCAAAGCAAGAGCTGCAGCTACACAAACCAAAATTGACCCTACAAATATTACTCCCGAACAATTGGCAAAGTTTCAACAAGCACAACAGGGTTTGAGTGGAGCATTGAGCCGTTTATTGGTTACTGTTGAAAAATACCCCGATTTAAAAGCGGATAAGCATTTTAGTGAATTGCAAAGCCAATTGGAAGGCACCGAAAATCGCATAAAAGTAGAACGCGACCGCTATAATGATGCCGTAAATGTATTTAATAAGCATATCAAAAAATTTCCGGGAAATTTATTGGCAAGTATGTTTGGTTTTAAGGAAATGGCACGTTTTCAAAGTGATAAAGGTGCCGAAAAAGCGCCCAAAGTAGAATTTTAAATGACGCCTGAAGAATTTTTAACATCCGAAGAAGAAGCACAAGTAATTGCTGCCATTAAAGAAGCCGAAAAAAACACTTCGGGTGAAATTCGTGTGCATTTAGAGTCAAAAAATAAAGAAAAACCTTCTATACAATACGTATGGGAGGTTTTTAATCGCATTGGTATGACCCAAACCAAAGCTGCTAATGGCGTATTGTTTTATGTAGATGTGCACCATCATACTTTTACTGTTATAGGCGACAAAGGTATCAATAAAGTTGTGCCGCCGGATTTTTGGGAAGCTATTATCAAAACAGTTACCAAGCGTTTTAAACAAGGACAATATGCACAAGGCCTTATAGATGGTATTTTAATGGTGGGAGACCAACTCAAAACTTATTTTCCTTATCAACCGGATGATTTAAATGAACTACCCGACGAAATTTCAAAACATTAAATGAAACAATTATTACTGATTTTTAGTTTATTGAGCTTGCTGTGGTCATTTCCTGCAATGGCACAAAATGATATTGTTGAAGCACAACAGGAACTCCAAATAGACGCCGACGGTTTACCAAAAAAACCTTCATTGTCGGAACAGAAAGCACATTCGGTATTTGATTATGCCCGATTGATGTCACCCGAGCAACGACGTATGCTCGAACAAAAAATCAGTAAATATTATGACACGACTTCAACACAAATAGTGGTTGCCACTGTCAATAAAGTAAACGATGACATTTCATTATATGCCACCGAATGGGCGCATAAATGGGGTATAGGCCAAAAAGACAAAGGTAACGGTGTTTTTATTTTGGTCTCAAAAGGGGACCATAAAGTGACCATTCGCACGGGCTACGGCGTAGAACATTTATTGACCGATGCATTGTCTAAGCGAATTATTACCAATGATATGATTCCTTATTTTAGAAAAGGGCAATTTTATGAAGGTCTGAATAAGGCCATTGATGATATCATAAAAGTGATGGCCGGCGAATATCATGACAAGCCTAAGCCTGTTGACGAGGGTATACCGGTATGGGCTATAATATTGATCATTCTTATTTTTATAATAATTATTTCTGCCATATCAAAAGGTGACTCAAGTGGTGGCAGCTGGCATTCATCTGGGGGCGGTCCTATTATTTTTTCGAGTGGCGGTCGTAGTTCTTGGGGCGGAGGAAGTATTGGCGGTGGCAGTTTTGGTGGTGGCGGATTTAGCGGTGGCTTTGGCGGTGGTGGTTTTGGCGGCGGCGGCGCAACCGGAGGATGGTAAATGCTATTTTAGTAAATCATTACCTTTTATTGAGACCCCCTTTAACGATAAAAAAGAACCGTTTTCTTTTATTTCACGAGCAAAATCAGCAATGCTTTGATTGCTAAACTTTTCTAATAAAGCATCTTTAAAAGGGGCAACTATATGGTGAATAGGACAAGGGTTTTCATCACTGCAACGTGGTAAACCTAAAAAACAACCTTCAAAAATATCTTCGTTTTCAATAACATTCAGAATTTGACAAATATTATTTTGTAAATTGGTTTTTGAAGTATAAAATCCGCCTCCCGGTCCTTTATTTGACGAAATAACATCCGATTTGGCCAGTTTTTGCAAAATCTTGGCAATAAAAGATAAAGGAATTTCCAATTCCGAAGCAATTTCTTTAGCACCGTATTTTTTATGTTCGGAACTGTTTTCTGCTAAAAAAAGCACGGAACGGATAGCATATTTGGAAGCATTTGATAACATAATTAAGAATTATTAATTTTCTCAGTAAAAATAAACATTCTTTTAAAAGACCAAATGATATTTTATTGTTTTTATTATAATTTTTAATTTCTAACTTTGTCATAGAAAATTATAAATATGCAAAAAGATTTAAGCCAATACCGGCGCGTTTACAAAAAAGGTCATTTGGATGAACAAACAGTGCCTGAAAATCCCATGGAACTGTTTAGAGATTGGTTTTTTGATGCGGAAAAAAATGAAGATTGTATAGAAGTAAATGCTATGAGTTTAGCAACCAACGGTTTAGATGGCTTTCCACGTATTCGTGTGGTATTGCTTAAAAAATTTACTTGGGAAGGTTTTATTTTTTATACCAATTATAACAGTGAAAAAGGAAAAGCAATCGAAAAAGACCCCAAAGTGTCTTTAGCTTTTTTTTGGCCAAAATTGGAACGTCAAATTATTATCAAAGGTCAGGCCGAAAAATTACCGGCCAACTTATCTGACGGTTATTTTGAACAGCGTCCCCGGGGTAGTCAAATAGGTGCCTGGGCATCGCCGCAAAGTGAAGTTATCCCTAATAAAAATTTTTTGGAAGAGCGTTTTAAACAATTTGAAAACCGGTTTCAAAATCAAGAAATTCCACGGCCCGGACACTGGGGCGGTTATATGGTAAAACCGGTCGAAATAGAATTTTGGCAAGGACGCCCAAACCGTTTGCACGACCGTATTCGTTACACTTTGCAAGAGGATTATAATTGGAAAATAGAACGTTTAGGAAGTTAAGTTCTGCTAGTTAATGATAAGACTTAATACCGATATGATAGTCAAACCTATACCGGTTAAAATCAAATAAACGGGAATAACTAAAAGAATTACTTTAAACATATTTAACCATGATTTCTGCCGGTAAAAAGCTTTGAAATTATTAATAAGAAAATAAATAAACCAAAATTCTGCTAACAAGCTTACAATTAAATTAATTCCGTCGGGAAGCAATATAAATAACAATTCAATAAGTAGTATGATGAAATATATACTTTGCAGATAAAAAATAAATACCAGAGTTTCGGTATAGGAATAGCCCTGTTTGTAGTACAACAAATACACAAATAATCCGTATAAAGGCAAGACAAAGAAAAGCCCCAAGGTGATTTTGGAAGTAATTGCCCGTTTATATGCATCGCGACTTTCCGGTTTTTTTAATAACATCATAATACGTTGAGGAACAAGAATGGCGATTTTATTCCTTAAATTATTTTGAATACCCAAGTGGTGTATAATTTCTTTTTCATTCATTTCATTATAAGGATATTGGTCAACGAGACCGAATAATTTTAAAATTTTATTAAAAACCGAGAGTTTTTCAAAAGTTTGTTTATTATCAACAAGCCGGGGATAATAAGTGTAGGATATATTTTTATTTTTTATATAACTTGCCATAAATGAGGGCGCCCAAGCAGTTTCCATTTCAAGATTTCCCTGGTCGTATTCAAGGTACCGTTCGGGTATTAACATACGGAGATTTTTTTGTTGCAAAAGATTTTGAACAATACTGTCTTTTTGCTGCAGCGTCAGTTCAGGCTTATCCAATAATTCCGTAAAGTGTTTTTGCCGATCGATACTGTCTAATTTCCGAAAAAATATATTCTTTATCTCGTTTTGAGTTTTAGATTTTTCTTTAGCTTCTTTTATTCTGATAAATCCCCTATTATCAATTTGAAAAAATCTGTCAATAACTCCGGATAACAAAAAATATACAATACTTATTTGTACCAAAAACCGGAAAGGATTGCTGTAGCGTACTCGCTTGCCTTGGATATAGTCCAAAGGGACTTTAGCCGGATATTTTATCAAATGGATGATGGTTTGCCAAATCCGGTTGTCAAAATTGAGAAAATTGTTCAAAAGATTATGCACATAATTTTTGATACTCAAAGGTCGAATATTATTTTTTTGTCCGCAATAAGGGCAGAAATTTTCATCCCCCCGCAGAGGATAGCCGCAATTTTGGCAAAATATGTCTTTGAGTGGTTTATTTTTCATGCTAATCATTCAAATTTACAAAAAAATCATCAAATAATAATTTGTATATTTGTATCAATAAAGAATTATTGATATGAGTGACGATAAAGACAAGAAAATACCTACGCCTGAAGAAAAAGCAGCACAAAAAATTACTTTTTATGACCGGTTAAAGGAAGAATTGGAAAAAAATACAGAGTGGCCTACTAAATACATGTATAAATTTATCATGCCCAATAAAGATGAAAATTTAGATAAAGTCAAAGAACGCTTTGGTAACCAAGCTATAGATTTAAAGAAAAACTATTCAAAAACCGGCAAATATGTCAGTGTTACTGTGATAACCGAAGAAAAGAATCCCGAAACGGTAATTCAACGTTATAAATCTATGGAAGACATTGACGGTTTGGTAGCCTTATAAAATATTAAATTATGACCACAGAAGAAAGACAATTTGTTTATAATACCGATAGAGAGCCATTGATTATACCCGAATATGGCCGTTACATTCATGAGATGGTTCAATATCTAAAAACCATTGAAGATAAAGATAAGCGGAACAAAAATGCACAAGCCGTTATTAAATTATTAGGTAAACAGAATCCGCATTTGCGTGACATTCCCGATTTTCAACACAAACTTTGGGATCATTTGTTTATAATGGCCGGTTTTGATTTGGATGTCGATTCCCCTTTTCCCAAACCAAGTCCTGAAAAGTTAAAAGCACGTCCTGAAAAACTACCGTATCCCAAAAAAGGATACCAATTTCGTTTTTACGGTCATATTATCAAAAAAATGATTGACGAAGCTGTCAAGTGGGAAGAAGGCGAGCTCAAAGACCGCTTGATTCAAACCATAGCCAATCATATGAAAAAAAATTACCTGACTTGGAATAAAGACTCGGTAAGTGACGAAGTTATTTTTGAACATTTACGTATTTTATCCGATGGTAAAATTGATCTAAAGGCCGGAGAAAACGAGCTGCGCGATGCCAATCAATTGGTTAAAAAACGTAAAAATAACAATTACCACAAACAAAAGAATTACCGAAAAAAACGCAACTAATGGGAACTTTCATTATTGAAGGCGGACACCGCCTTAAAGGTGATATCACACCACAAGGCGCCAAAAACGAAGCCTTGCAGGTTATCAGTGCCGTATTGTTGACTGATCAAGAGGTTGAAATATCTAATATTCCCGATATAATTGATGTCAATAAATTGATTGATATTTTACGTAATTTGGGAGTTAAAATTCAAAAAAAATCCAAAGGTACTTATACTTTTCAAGCCGATGATCTGAATTTGGAGTATCTGCAATCAGAAGAATTTAAAACCAAAGGTTCTGGTTTGCGAGGTTCCATTATGATTATGGGTCCGCTTTTGGCGCGGTTTGGTCAGGCCTATATGACCAAACCCGGTGGCGATAAAATCGGACGCCGCCGTTTGGATACCCATTTTGAAGGATTTATAAAATTGGGTGCCAAATTGGAATTAGATCCGGAAAAACATTTCTTTGGGGTTGTTGCCAAACAGCTCAAAGGTGCCGATATGTTGCTTGACGAAGCTTCCGTGACAGGAACCGCCAATATTATTTTAGCAGCGGTATTGGCCGAAGGCACCACCAAAATATATAATGCCGCATGTGAGCCTTATATTCAACAGCTTTCTAAAATGTTAAACCGTATGGGAGCCAAAATTTCTGGCATAGGCTCCAATTTATTAACAATAGAAGGCGTCAAAAAATTAGGAGGCACCAGCCATAAAATTTTACCCGATATGATTGAAATCGGAAGTTGGATAGGTCTTGCTGCCATTACAAAATCCGAAATTACCATTAAAGACGTCAGCTGGGACAATTTGGGACAAATACCGCGAGTATTTAGAAAATTGGGTATTAAACTCGAACGAAAAGGTGATGATATTTATATTCCTGCCCAAGAGCAATACACCATCCAAACCTTTATGGACGGCTCTATTTTGACCGTAGCCGATGCGCCATGGCCCGGTTTCACACCCGATTTGTTAAGCATTGTGCTGGTAACAGCCATTCAAGCTCAAGGCGTGGTTTTAATACATCAAAAAATGTTTGAAAGCCGCTTGTTTTTCGTCGATAAATTGATAGACATGGGCGCACAAATCATTTTAAACGATCCGCATAGAGCCACAGTTATAGGCTTAAATCACAATCCGCCTCTGCGGGCTACCACTATGACATCGCCCGATATCAGAGCCGGTGTTTCTTTGTTGATTGCCGCATTGGCAGCCAATGGCAAAAGTATC
>JAMOMQ010000080.1 GCA_027066995.1 Flavobacteriales bacterium | reverse complement strand
TCAATAATAATAGTATGACGGTGTGCCGTGGAAATAACAATGTCACTTTTGTTAAAAGTATTAATAGCACCCGCACCGGGATCGTAGCGGTAGGTAAAGGTAATACTACTTAACTCGGCATCGTTGTTATTAGGGTCTAATGCCGAAATTTTAAAAATATAATCTTTTGGGTAATTATTAAAACCTTGATTTTGATTATTATCAAAGTGCACAAAATCTATATCACCATGGCGAGTTGAAGCATTTGGAGCCAAATTGGCCCCTCCGTAATGAATATCACCAATTTGCGGATTTATGTAACAGTTTCCATTGCCGTTGACTCCAAAACATAATTGAATCATTTCTGTTCCATCCGTATTAATTAAATTTAAAACCTCAAATTTTAATTTTATGTCGGATATGTTTGTGTTGGTAACAGTAAAGTGTGACGTAATATTATTATCACTTATAGTAACTATATCTCCGTTAGTTACTGACATATTACCTTCATCATAAAATAAAGTAAATTGTGCAGACAATAATAAATTTATTAACAAAAAGACTGATGTAATTATTCTTTTCATTTGAAAAAAGGTTTTGATTACCAAAGATACAAATATTTTTTTAAATAAAAAGTGCCGGAAAAATTCCGGCACTTAAGCTCTTTTATCAATGATAATTTTGTCTTATTTATTCATTACAATTTTTTGCACATCTACTTGGTTATCTCTTTCAAATTTTGCAAAATAAACACCATTGGACAAACCGCTGATATCAATTTGTTGTTGGTTTGATAAATGGTCAAATTGATAAACAACCACCCCTTTGACATCAATGATGCTTAATTTCATATTGGCAGCACCACTAACATTTAATAGACCTTGAGTGGGATTAGGATATAATTTAAGATTATCAAATGCAATTGAATTGACGGCAGCGGTATTACTGACATTAAAATATTTAGACTCTTCCGAAGTGAAAACACCGTTTCCTGTAAATACTACTGTACCATCAGCTTGCTTTAGGCTGTAACTACCATTTCCATACCCGCCGTTAATTCCGTCTCCGTAACTATCTAAAATAACAAAAGTATAACATCCGTCACTGTCTAATAAGACATTATGTTCATGAGTTAATGTACCACTATTGCTTAAGTTGCTATATGGGCCTCCATGATTAACAACATCGTTGTTTTCATTTAAAATTGCCCAAGTAGTTTCAGATCCATATTGATCCTGAACAATAGTTACAATATAAGCAGCGCCATCTCCGGCATAAGGTGTTTCGTTAAAGTTAACCGTAATAGTATTATCACTATTATTCTCATCTGTAGGATTACCATTTATAGAGGTGAGATTTACATTAAGTGTATTAGAGGCATTAACACCAAAGTTGAATTCCGGTAAGTTTACCATTGTGCTACCCAAGGAATTTAATTGTCCGGTCCAGATATAAGTTTGATCGGTTCCACCATTGACATTATAGGAAAAATGCACTTCGGTAATTGTTTCGGAGCCATTATTATATAATGTTATTTTAGGTGATAAAGCCGTAGGAGAACAAATGTTATCGGTTACTGATATATCCGTTAATGCTACATTGGTAGTATAAGGTAAGTTGGTGTAATTAATTGTTCCCAGACTACCTGATATAATCTCTTGATGTCCCTCTGCAACAAAGGCGGCAATTTCAATGTCACCTAGATTCAAAGGAACGCCATTGATGTCAGTAGGTAGCATATATGTATATTGTTTTTGCACTAATGTGCCTTGGGTTGTAGTTGTAATTTCATCACCCCATTGTCCGGTAATCAAATGACGTAACATGTGCATGTGATTGTAATTGCCATTGGGTAAAACTTGATCGGGATTTAAAGATGAGCCGGCTTGGGGGCCTTCAACATTATTTTGTAACAAGGCTACATTTAAAAAATTGGAATTTTGAGGACTATCTCCCGTATAATAAACTTCTACATTGATAGTCATTTCTCTGGTTTGAACATCGATGGTAGCTTCTAAGGCTACGTTTACATAAGAAGCTTCGGTTAAAATAGTATTGGCATCAGAAGCCCACTGCCCCCGACCTAAAGCAGTTGCGCCGGAAGGAGCACCACTTTGTGAATGCCCAAAATAATGTCTGTTAATAGTGCCGGCAGGGTAGCCTGCTAAATTTGACTGACCTGCTATTGCAGAACCAAAAGGGGTTCTAAAATCCGGCTCACCACTTGAAGGGTTGGCATAGCTTCCTGTGTGAATATTAATAAGAACCACATCATCTGGATGCGTATCATAAATTTGTTGTGCCCGCTTGTGTCCATCAGGACAATAAGGACAATGAATGCCTGTAAATTCTTCTAAAACAACGTTTTTGTTTTCTGCTGTTTGACTGACAGGCAACTGTGCATTTATTTGAAAAATGCTAGTAAGAAAAATAAAAAGTAATAAGTTTTTCATAGTGCTGGATTTGTTGTTTTAATAAAATTATAAATACTATTAAAAATGTATTTTATACAAGTTAGACATTAATAAATGTAGAGTTTTTAAACATTTTTTAATATAAATATAATTTAAAAGCAGCTCTCAAAGCTGCTTTTAAATTATATATGTATTGTCAAAATTATTTAGATATTATCAATTTGTGAACAGTACTTTTGTCTTTTTTTGCAAATTTTGCAAAATAAACACCATTGGACAAACCGCTGATATCAATTTGTTGTTGGTTTGATAGATTGTCAAATTGATAGACAACCACCCCTTTGACATCAATTATGCTTAATTTCATATTGGCAGCACCACTAACATTTAATAGGCCTTGAGTGGGATTAGGATATAATTTTAAATCTTTAAAAACAATTGAATCTACAGCTCCGGAAGTGTCTTCAGCCGATACGGTGGATTGCATGACTTTTTTATTTGAGTCGTCTTGTAAGAATACAACCACTTCCAAGTCAGACCAATCTTCAATATTTGTTCCGGACAAAGAAGCTTGTAAATTTAAGGTTAAAGGTTGCCCTATGGCCATATTAGCTACAGTCCCGTTGGCATCCGGTACCATCTTCATCATCACATTATGAAATTCGGTTTCACCATTGTTACCTACATTTCCGACAGTTGTTTTTTCGACTACTGCACAATGTAATGTGTATGAGCCGTTCAAAAACGGATTGATATTTACATTAACATAAACCATTTGACTGTTTTGATCTATGGTATGTACGGCATTCATTTCAAAATAAGCGGGACTGGCGTAAGCTGCATCTAAATCTGCTTGTAACACAGTAGTGTCAAAAGCAGTATCTTCACTTCCGTCTAACATCAAAGAAGGTACAGCGCTAACGCCATAGAAAGCTCTTCTTGTTCCACCTTCTGCCGTATAATAAGGATCTCCTGAGCCTGGCCAGTTCATTTGATATTTTATTAAACTATAATGACCTGTATTATTATTTAAAAAGGCAGGTGAGAAATAAGAGCCGTTAAAAGTAGCACAAGGACTACATGTAGAACTGGTAAATTCTTCATACAGTGGCAATCTTTGAGTAGTGTTAGAAGGCACATTGATAGTAAAAGTAAAATGATCATTAGCTGCGATATCATCAGCACCGTTGCCGTTAAAATTAGAGATGTAAACGTCAAAATTATGGGTGCCCGGAGTTAAGTTATAAGCCGCACTATGCGTTACGGTTGTACTTTGACCGCTGGCAAGATTAAGCCCCGTTAAGTTGTCCGTATAAACCGTGCCGCCATTTACTTGATAATTAAAATCAATACTGTTTAATGTAGTTGAACCATAATTAGTAATGGTAGCTTCAACATTAAAAGTTCCTGCAATCATAATAGGTTGATAAACGACATTTGACACGCCGGCATCATTGTTGGCAGTAGCACCGCCAATACCTGCTTGTAAATTAAAATTATAAGCGGCTACACCGTCCCATGATGTCATAGCACCGCCATCATAAGTGTAATAATTGACATTTTGCACATAGTTAGAACCGTCGTCTACACCGATAATATAACCGGCAGCTGTAAATTTATAACCGATATATAATTCGGATCCGGTTATACTAAAAGGCGTTGATAATGTAACCGTATTCCAATCTCCGGCAGTTAAGCCTGACATAGGGAAGTCTTCGGTGTAAGCCGGCGCAGCTGTAGGATCAGTATATATTTCAACGGTAACATTTCCTGTAATATTCGTGGCATCATTGCCTAAATAAAATTTTACTTCTTCTATTTGACGATTGATATGTGGTGCCAATAAGTTTTGAGTCAATTTGATATAGGCACCTAAGGTATGAGAACCGCTGGAAGCTCCAAAGGCAGTATAATTTGAGCCATTATCATAATGCAGCCAATCCGTTACGGTTCTGGAAGCTGTATGGTGATCAACACCGCCATTGGTTCTGACGGAAGAGAATAATTGTGCCTGTGTAAAAGACACAAACAACAAAAATAATAAAGTAGTAATTTTTTTCATGAGTATGAATTTTAATTTATAATGTATCAAATGTAATTAAACTTACATTAAAAAAAGTTAAATATTTGTTAATAGTATGCTAGTGGTTTCATTATTAAATAAATATTACAAAAAGCAAGCTTTTGTTATCGAATTGTCATTCATTTTCCAAAGCTTGTTTATAACTGTCAAATTTTGCTTTTTCTTCGTCGCTTAATTTGGGAAAATCCACGTGCAATTTTTTGAGTTCGTCTAATAAAATTTTGGCAACTATCAAACGGGCGGTAGGTTTATCGTCAGCCGGTATAACATACCAAGGCGCATGTGAAGTTGAGGTTTCGTTGAGCACATCTTCATAAGCTTTTTGATAGTCGTCCCAATAGCCGCGTTCTTTAAGGTCGGCGGCATTAAATTTCCACTGCTTGTCTTCACGACGAATGCGGCGTAAAAAACGGTTTTTTTGTTCTTCTTTGGATAGATGTAAGAAAAATTTAAACATTTTCATGCCGTTTTCGGTCTGCAGGCGTTCAAAATCACGTATTTGACGAAACCGTTTTTTCCAAAATTTATTATCAATATCTTCGAGTTTGTCTATGCCGTATATTTTTTGGTTTAATACCAATTGCGGATGAATACGGGCAATAAGCACATCTTCGTAGTGAGTGCGATTATGAATACCGAATTTGCCGCGTTCGGGCAAAGTGATATAGTGCCGCCAAATAAAATCGTGGGCATGTTCCAAAGGTGTGGGTTTTTTAAAATCGTGCACTTCTATGCCGCTGGGATTTATATCCTTAAAAACTTCTCTAATCAAACTGTCTTTGCCCGCTGTGTCCATGCCTTGGATGCCAATATAAACAGCCGGTGTGCCTGCTGCATATATTTTGGTTTGGATTTCGGCAATTTTGCGGCGGACTTTGCGCAATTCGTCTTCTATTTCTTTTTTGGATGCACCTAAATCAAATTTGGTAGGTAAATCGTTTATTTTAACCTTTTTGCCGTGTTTGACCTTAAAATCTTTGGGTTGAATCTTTTTCATCAATATTATTATTTTTGAATTAATTGGACGTTTGGTTTGATGCCTTAAAAATAATAAAAATATTATTTAAGTTAACAAAGATTTTCATTTATAAAAATATTGTAATTTTGTTGTTCGTCAAAGACTTAAATTATGATGTCCGATAATAACAAAAATAAACAACCTAAACATTTATTTGCAACTATTCAAACACCGGTTCGTAAAGATGCTAGCCGTTTATCTGATGATGAAAAAATGCAACTGATTGAATCTAAAATGATAGAAGTTTTGGATATTTTAGGCCTCGACTTGCAAGATGACAGCTTGAGTGGAACCCCGAGGCGCGTAGCAAAAATGTATGTCAAAGAAATCTTTAAAGGCTTAAACCCCGATAAT
Organism: Flavobacteriales bacterium; assembly: GCA_027066995.1. Lineage (GTDB taxonomy): Bacteria > Bacteroidota > Bacteroidia > Flavobacteriales > Flavobacteriaceae > WGBX01. The sequence goes on along the minus strand of JAMOMQ010000080.1, from coordinate 35,130 downwards.
TTACCCAAATTGTCCTCTTTTGAAAACAAATATAAATATGGACAAATGTTGGTAGAGCGAGACATCAGTGTTTTTTCCACTTGTGAGCATCATTTATTGCCGATTATTGGCAAAGCGCATGTGGCTTATATTTCTAACGGGACGGTTTTGGGCTTGTCCAAAATTAATCGAATTGTGGATTATTTTGCACGCCGTCCGCAAGTGCAAGAGCGTTTGACGGTGCAAATAGTCAAAGCCATGCAAGAAGCACTCGGCACCGAAGACGTGGCTTGTGTAGTCGATGCCAAACACATGTGTTTGGTTTCACGAGGCATCAAAGACATCACCTCATCAACCCTGACCGCCGAATATGCAGGTAAGTTTAAAGAACCCGAAGTCAAAAAAGAATTTTTGCGGTATATCAATATCGACACCAAATTTATAGTTTGACGATTGACACCGGTCAAACGCCACCGGTTGACGGATTATCAATTAAACGATTATACGATTCAACGATTTAACAATAATAAAAATGAATAAAGAACTGAAAATTTACAATTCGCTGACCAAACAAAAAGAAATCTTTAAACCCTTGGTAGAAGGACATGTTGGTATGTATGTATGCGGACCGACGGTTTACAGCAATGTGCACTTGGGCAATGTGCGCACCTTTATTTCTTTTGACGTGATTTATCGTTATCTAAAATTTTTGGGATATAAAGTGCGTTATGTCCGAAATATCACCGATGCCGGACATTTGGAAGACGATACTCAAGAAGACAAGATTTCAAAAAAAGCCCGTTTGGAAAAGCTCGAACCTATGGAAATTGTGCAACAATATACCATTGATTTTCATAAGGTTTTAGATTTGGTCAATAACTTACCGCCCGATATAGAACCGACAGCTACCGGTCATATCATTGAACAGATAGAAACCACCAAAGATATTTTAAATAAAGGCTATGCTTACGAAAGCAACGGTTCCATCTATTTTGACGTAGTCAAATACAATAACGAAATTGATAAATACGGCAAACTCAGCGGTCGCAATATAGATGAAATGATTGCCAATACCCGAGAGCTGGAAGGTCAGGACGAAAAACGCAATCCGCAAGATTTTGCCCTTTGGAAAAAAGCCAAACCGCAACATATCATGCGTTGGCCCAGTCCTTGGGGCGAAGGTTTTCCGGGCTGGCACATGGAGTGCACCGTGATGAGCACCAAATATTTGGGCGAACAATTTGACATTCACGGTGGTGGTATGGATTTAAAGTTTCCACATCACGAGTGCGAAATAGCCCAAGGCAAAACCGCCAACGGCGTCGATCCGGTAAAATATTGGATGCATGCCAATATGCTGACACTCAACGGACAAAAAATGAGCAAATCAACCGGCAACCACTTGTTACCTAACGAAATTTTTAGCGGCAACAATGATAAGCTGAGCAAAGCTTATTCGCCCGCAGTGGTTCGTTTCTTTATGTTGCAAGCTCATTATCGCAATATTCTCGACCTCTCCGAAGATGCTTTGCAAGCTGCCGAAAAAGGTTACAAACGAATGATGGAAGCCATAAAACTTTTGGATAAACTACCGGTGTCAGATAATTCAAGTTTTGATATCAATGAATTGATAACCGGTTTTTATACCGCTATGAACGACGATTTTAATACGCCCATATTAATTGCCAATTTGTTTGAAGCCGTTAAATATATCAATCAAATAAATGACGGAAAAGCTACTATAAGTCAAGCAGATAAAGAGAAATTGAGTAAAGCGGTTAAGGATTTTACTTTCGATGTTTTGGGCTTGCATAAAGAATTGCAAGAAACCGGACACAATCAGGCTTTTGACAAAACCATTCAGTTGTTGATTGAGTTACGAAACCAAGCCAGGGCTGATAAAAACTGGGCATTGTCGGACAAAATCCGCGACGAATTGGCCAAATTCGGGATTATTCTCAAAGATGGTAAAGGCGGAACTACTTACAGTTTTAAATAAAGAATTATCGCTAAACGTCCTATTACATATTATTTGTTAAAATGGAATGCCAAAATCAAAAATCATCGTGTTAAATTTTTAGCTCTGTGGTTTTTGCATACATTTAAACGCCGCTATTTTGCCGTAAACTTTGATCCGGTTTTGGCATGCAACCTGCGCTGCAAAATGTGCTACTTTACGGACCCCGAATATGTCAAAACGCTCAAAGGACAATTTTCTTTATCCGATTTGGACATTTGGGCACGTCAAAGTTTACCGCAGGCCTTGAAATTACAAGTAGGTTGCGGTGCAGAGCCGACGGTTTACAAACATTTAAGCCGTGTTTTTGAATTGGGTAAACAATATAAGGTGCCACATATTTCGATGACAACCAATGCCAATCTGCTACAATACGATTCATTAAAAAACTGGATAGAAAACGGTTTAAACGAGATTACCGTTTCGTTGCACGGTGTTTATCAAGATACTTATGAAGAATTGATGGGCAAGGGCGATTATAACAAGTTTCATACGGCTTTACAATTAATTACAGATCTTAAAAAAGAGTATCCTAATCTGTTGTTGCGTATCAATTACACTTTTAATGAAGATAATTTTACGGAGCTCAAAGACTTTTTTAATGTCTATGGCAAGTATGCTATAGACATATTGCAAATCAGACCGATTTCAAAAATAGGCAATACCGCTTATAACAATTTTAGTTTGGAAAAAATTATTCCCCTATATGATGCTTTTATCAAAGATTTTAAGCAGCAAGCCGAAAAACATCAAGTTACACTACTGGCGCCACGACAAAAAGAGGATTTGATCCAACGTAAAAATGACAGTAGTTTAATTTTTAATTACACTTATTTTTATGTATCACCGACCCATTTTTGGAAAAAAGATTTTGATTGGAAACACCAAAGTTTTAGAGATTATACCCGTCAAATAGGTTGGGGAAAACAGCTGCTATCCAATGTATTTAAAAGCAAAAAACAATTGAGACATTTACTCAGAGATCAGAATTTGAATTATGATGTCAATATTTAATTGCCACGTAAGAACGCATAAAAAATAATACCGTAGGCACCTAAGGAAAATATAAATTTTGTGGTTTAACCGCTTATATTTTTAGTTTGTTTATAAAAATCATTTGTATCTTCAAAAAATATTAGAAAACACCCTTAGGTGGCACCCGCAAGGGTCTTGGGTTTCTTAGGTGGTTAATACTTATCTACTCTTAATATCTTAATGATTTAAAAAATTACTTCAAAAAATCAATATTGCGTTTCAAACCGCTGTATTTGGTGCGTTTAACGGCTGATTTTTTAAAAATGTCTCTAAAAACCTCTTCGGTAATTTCTTCCCAGTCTTGTTTTGTCATGGTCAGTAAATCGGGGTGTGGTTCAAAAAACGGGTCGGTGTGGGGCAGGGCAAATTTATTCCACGGACAGACATCTTGGCAGACATCACAGCCAAACATCCAATCTTGAAATTTGCCACGCATATCCGCCGGCAATTCATCTCGAAGTTCAATGGTGAAATATGAAATACACTGATTGGCTTTGAGCGTTTTGTCGGGCAAAATGGCTTCGGTGGGGCATGCATCGATACAGCGGGTGCATCTGCCGCAATGGTCGGTAGGAAATGGTTTGTCATATTCGAGTTCCAAGTCGGATATAATTTCGGCTAAAAAGAAAAACGAACCTTTGTTTTTTTGAATGATTAAACTGTGTTTGCCTTCCCAACCTATGCCGCTGCGTCGTGCCCATGCACGTTCCATAACGGGTGCGGAGTCGGTAAAAACACGACCTTCTGTTTCGCCTATCTCAGTTTGAATGAATTGAAACAATTCACGCAATTTATCTTTTATGTTGAAATGATAATCTTTGCCATAGGCATATTTGGCAATTTTATAGGTGTTATCAATTTGTTGTTTTTCGGGATAGTAGTTGTAAGATAAAGAAATAACCGAACGGGCACCCGGCACCAGTTTGGTGGGGTCAAGGCGTTTGTCAAAATGATTTTCCATATAGGTCATTTTGCCGTGGTAGCCGTTTTTAAGCCAATTTTCAAAACGCCGTGCTTCTTCTTCCAAAAATCCGGCTTGGGCAATACCAATATTTTGAAAGCCTAATTCATAGGCTTTTTGTTTGATGAGGCGGGTGCGTGCGGATTTATCCAAAGGTATAAAGATTACGGTAGGTTTAAAACAAACTGCCTTGATCCGGATTTTTCAATTTTCCCAAATGCTTATAGGCCAAATCGGTTGCTTCTCTTCCGCGAGGTGTGCGCATCAAAAAACCTTCTTGAATTAAAAAGGGTTCATATACTTCTTCAATGGTTTCGGCATTTTCACCTACTGCCGTTGCCAATGTGCTGATACCTACCGGTCCACCTTTAAACTTGTCAATAATAGTGGATAATATTTTGTTATCCATTTCGTCCAAACCGTGTTCGTCCACATTCAAGGCTTTTAAGGCATATTTGGCAATGTCTATGGTTATTTTTCCGTCGCCTTTAATCTGGGCAAAATCTCTGACACGTCGTAGTAGTGCATTGGCAATACGGGGTGTGCCGCGGCTGCGTCCGGCAATTTCAATAGCGGCTTCCATGGTAATAGGCACTTTTAAGATACCGGCACTGCGTTGGACTATATTGGTTAAGAGTTCGCGGGTATAGTAGTTGAGACGGGCGTTGATGCCAAACCGCGCACGCATGGGAGCGGTCAGTAAACCCGAACGTGTGGTGGCGCCAATCAGTGTAAAAGGTTCCAAGTGAATTTGCACGGTGCGGGCATTGGGGCCGCTTTCAATCATAATGTCAATACGGTAATCTTCCATAGCCGAATACAAATATTCTTCTACTACGGGCGATAAGCGGTGTATTTCGTCGATAAATAAAACGTCGCGTTCTTCTAAATTGGTCAATAATCCGGCCAAATCACCCGGCTTGTCCAATACCGGTCCCGAAGTAATTTTTAAATTAACGTCCAACTCATTGGCCAAAATATGCGCCAAAGTGGTTTTACCCAATCCCGGAGGTCCGTGAAAGAGTGTGTGGTCTAAGGCTTCACCTCTTTGATTAGCTGCTTGCACAAAAATTTTTAAATTTTCAATCACTTGTTCCTGTCCCGTAAAATCGTCAAAATTTAGGGGTCGTAATTTCTTTTCGATATCCAAATCTTCTTGAGGTAACTTATTTTTATCGGGATCGAGATTTTGATTCAGCATATTTTAGATATAAAAATGAATTCAAAAATACAAAATTTAAACCAATTTGTTACTACGGTATAATTATTGCTAATAATTCTAAAAAATTTGTATCTTGCAATAATTATAATTTCTCGTTATATGGGATCATATATATTAATAGGTTTGATTGCGCTGATTGGTATGTTGGTGCAAAGCAAACTAAAAAGTAAATTTAATCACTACAGCAAAATTCGCTTAAAAAAAGGCTATACAGGAGCCGAAGTCGCACAAATGATGTTAGAAGACAATGGCATTACCGATGTTAAAGTGGTTTCTACCCCCGGTTATTTGACCGATCACTATCATCCGGTTAAAAAAACCGTCAATCTCAGTGAACCCGTTTACAGTTCAAACAGTGTAGCTGCTGTGGCGGTTGCCGCTCACGAATGTGGTCATGCTTTGCAACATGCACAGGGTTACAAGTGGCTAAAACTGCGATCAGCTTTAGTGCCGGTGGTGCAATTTTCATCCTCTATGGTGCAGTGGATTTTAATTGCAGGCATCTTATTAGTCAAAACTTTTCCGCAATTACTTTTAATCGGTATTATCTTGTTTGCCGCAACGGTATTGTTTAGTTTTATAACCTTACCGGTGGAATATGATGCCAGTGCCAGAGCCAAACGTTGGTTGACCGATAAAGGCGTTGTTGATCAAGAAGAAAGTAAAGGTGTGGCGGATGCACTCAAATGGGCCGCCCGCACTTATGTGGTAGCAGCGCTAAGTTCCTTGGCAACGCTTTTGTATTATTTGCAGATTTATAACCGCAGAAACTAATTATAATGACTTTATTTTAAACATATTATCAAACCTCAATTTTCATTAATTGAGGTTTTATTTTAAAAAAATACTATAATGATTATCAACCACGTATCAAAACAAAATTCCATTTTAAACAAATTTATTGCCGAAATCAGGGATAAAAATATTCAAAAGGACAGCCTGCGTTTTAGAACCAATATTGAACGCATGGGACAAATAATCTCTTACGAAATGAGTAAAACACTTAATTATAAAGAAAAAGATGTGATTACACCTTTAGGGATTAAACAAATGCAAGTGTTGGAAGATCAAGTGGTTTTGGCTTCTATTTTAAGAGCGGGCTTGCCTTTACATATGGGAGTTTTACATATTTTTGACGATGCCGAAAATGCTTTTATCTCGGCTTACAGACATCATAAAAACGGCTCTGACGCGTTTGATATTCAGGTAGATTATGTGGCAACACCTTCCATAGAAAATAAAGTTTTGGTTTTGGTCGATCCTATGTTGGCTACCGGCCAATCTTTGGTGGCGGTTTATGAAAAACTAAAACAGTTTGGCAAACCAAAACATTTGCATGTTATTTCTATTATCGGTTCACAACAAGGTATTGATTATATTTCTAAAAAATTACCTGCCGATACACAATTATGGATAGCCGATTTTGACCAAGAACTCAATGATAAAGGGTATATTGTTCCCGGACTGGGTGATGCCGGCGACTTGGCTTACGGTAAGAAATTATAAAATATTTTTACAATAATTTTTTTATTTATAAATCTGTTAAAAGTATAATTTTTTTAGGTTTGACACTTTGTTTCCGCAGCGTATCATTTTCATATTGTTTTCTAAGAGATCTTATTTTTTTGTGTAAATTTGTGGCTTAAATTGAAATAATTAATTATGTATAGAACTCATACCTGCGGCGAATTGAACGCACAAAACATTGGACAAGAAGTAACCCTCAGTGGCTGGGTGCAAAAAATAAGAGACTTAGGGGCGGTTATTTTTGTTGATTTGCGTGACAGATATGGTATTACGCAACTTTCTTTTAACGAAGAGAATAAAGAATTGATAGATGAAGCCCGTAAATTGGGACGCGAGTTTGTAATCCAAGCCAAAGGTAAAGTTATAAAAAGAGCCAGTAAAAATAAAAAAATACCTACCGGTGATATAGAAATTTTGGTTGATGAATTGCATATTTTAAATAAAGCCAAAACACCTCCTTTTACTATTGAAGACGATACAGACGGCGGAGAAGAGTTGCGGATGAAATACCGCTATTTAGACATACGCCGCAATCCGGTAAAAAATAATTTGATATTTCGTTCAAAAGTCAGTCAACTGGTTAGGAATTATTTGGCAGCTGAAGGCTTTATAGACGTAGAAACACCTTATTTAATCAAATCTACGCCTGAAGGCGCTCGCGATTTTGTAGTGCCGTCACGTATGCATCCGGGGCATTTTTATGCCTTGCCGCAGTCGCCGCAAACTTTTAAACAATTGCTAATGGTTGGTGGTATTGACAAATACATGCAGATTGTCAAGTGTTTTAGAGATGAAGACTTGCGTGCCGACCGGCAACCCGAGTTTACACAAATAGATTGTGAAATGTCCTTTATCGAACAAGAAGATATTCTCAATACTTTTGAAGGTTTGACCAAGCATTTGCTCAAAGAAATTCACGGCATTGAAATAGACCGGTTCCCACGTATGAGTTACGATGAAGCTATGCGCCGTTACGGCAATGATAAACCAGATATTCGTTTCGGAATGGAATTTGGTGACTTGACTCAAGCGGCTCAGGGCAAAGGTTTTAAAGTATTTGATGAACAAGAAGCTATTTTAGGCATTGCTGTGCCAGGTGCAGCTGCTTATTCGCGTAAGCAAATAGACAAAATAACCAATTGGGTTAAGCGACCGCAAATAGGTGCCAAAGGTTTGGTTTATGTCAAATATAATGAAGACGGTAGTTTTAAATCGTCTGTCGATAAATTTTACAGTCAAGAAGACTTGGCAGAATGGGCAGCAATAACAGATGCCAAACCGGGTGATTTGATATTGGTTTTATCAGGCGATTTAGATCAAACACGCACTCAACTCAGCGCCCTGCGTATGGAAATGGCCGAACAGTTGGGACTGCGCAAACCCGATGAATTTGCCCCGCTTTGGGTTGTTGATTTTCCCTTATTGGAGTGGGATGAAGAGAGTCAACGTTACCATGCTATGCATCATCCGTTTACGGCGCCCAAACCGGAAGATGCACACCTGTTAGACACAGACCCCGGAAAAGTAAGAGCCAATGCCTATGATTTGGTGCTTAACGGCAATGAAATAGGAGGTGGGTCTATCAGGATACACGATAAAACCATGCAGGCCAAAATGCTCAATTTATTAGGTTTTAGCGACGAAGAAGCCAAAAAACAATTCGGCTTTTTAATGGATGCTTTTGAATATGGCGCGCCGCCTCATGGCGGATTGGCATTCGGATTAGACCGCTTGGTAGCTATTTTGGGTGGGCAAGAAACCATTCGTGATTTTATTGCATTTCCAAAAAACAATGCCGGACGTGATGTTATGATTGAAGCGCCGGATACCATCAGTCCTGAGCAATTGGAAGAATTGCACTTGCGTATAGTGGAATAAATGTCAAACCCATGAAAATATTTCGTTCCGAAAGTTTTGTAGACTATAAAACCTATACGTTCAATTACGCCATATATTGCCGGCAAGATACTACGGAGGAAACCGATGCTATTTACCGGCAGGGTTTTTTGCCATATAGCAATCAATTGGATTTGGAAGTTCCTCATTATTATTTGGCCAGAAGCTTACGAGTCAATTTAGAATTATTTAAACCAACTTCCGAAAATAGACGAATTGACAAAAAAGTGGCTGATTTACAGTCTATTTTAAAAATTTATGATAAATCTGATTTTGACAACTCTTCAGCTTTTAAGCAATTTTGTTTAGATTATGCAGCTATTCGCTTTGACGGTGCCATGCCGCCGGAGCGTTTCGATTATATTTACCGTTGGCCTTACTTGTCTCATATTTTTGAGTTTAAAGAAGCAAACGGTCATATTTTAGGTTATGTTTTTGCGGTGATGACCGGTGAAATTCTGCACTATTGGTTTTCGTTTTACAATCTACAGTATAGTCGTTTGGGATTGGGTAAGTGGTTGATGTATAAAGTGATAGAGTGGGCTAAAAGTCAGGGATTGGAAGAAGTGTATTTGGGAACCTGCTATGGTGAAAAAGCCATGTATAAAATGCGGGATTTTAAAGGACTGCAATATTTTGACGGAAACGAGTGGCAATCCGATATGAAACGTTTGAAACAAAAATGTAAGTCGGATGCCGAATTTGTGACCGATGAATTTAAAAAAACAGACAACTAGTTTTTGGTGATATTAAAAATAGCTTGCAGTTCTTCAAATTCGAGCGTGCCCGTAGGACTCTCCAATAAACGGTCAAGCAATAGCATTACCGATTCTGGATGTAGACCTAATTCCAACGCAATGCTTTTTAGTGTATTGACTTCTTCGGGACTGATTTCATTATCAATTTTCATCATTAAAACCAACCGGTAAATTTGAATAATACGGTCTTCAATATTGGTAGGAATTTTTTCCGGCAAATAGGTGTTTTTGCCATCCATAATATCTTCTAAAGCTTCTATGGGCAAATTAATAGAAAGTGCCAGCTCATAAAGAAAATTTCTTTCGGCGGTTTGTAACTTTTGGTCTGATTTTGACATTTTGACCAATTGCCGCATTAGAGCTAATTTTTCTTCTAAGGTCATATTTTTTATATTATGATTGAGTTCTTTTGAAAAAATAGTTTCCAAATCATCGTCGAAGAGCATGCCACCCTTATTTTGTTTCATAGCTTCTAGCATTTTATCAACACCGTCAGGGTGTAGATTTAAAATTACCGCCAAATCTTTTAGCAACTTTTTTTCGGCAAAAGCCACTTCTTGGTCAACCTGCATCATTACGGCCAGACGGTATATTTGACGGGCTTTTTCCAAGCGGGTAACAGGCAAAGCGGTTAGTTGGTCATCAGCTATTATTTCATCTAATTGGGTAGCCGTAAAACCCATTAATTCAGCCACCTCGGTTAAGTATTTAAATTCTACAAATTTAAACACACCGTCTGCTTTGGCCATTTTGACCAATTGCTTGAGTAAGTTTATTTTTTGTTCTTCGGTAAGTTGATTAAAACTCGGGTTTTGTGACATGTGACAAAAAATTATCAGCAAAAATAATTCTTTTTCTTATAAAAACAATAAAGCTGTCCGGTAAATCCGGACAGCTTTTTTAAGCTAAAGTATAATTTTAATTACTTAACAATCAACTTTTGAATAGCCACATGGTCATTTTCTATAATTTTCATCATATAAATGCCGGCTTTTATTTGATCAAGATTAATAGCTTGATTGTTATTGACTTCTGTTTGGTAAACAGCTTTGCCTAAAACATCATAAATGATAATTTGTTTGGTATCATTACTGTCAGAGCTTACAAAAACTTGTTTGTTAATAACCGGATTAGGATAAATTTGTAATCCGTCTATATTATTTACACTAATGGCATTTGCATCTTCAAAATCATTCATGTCACGGGGAAAAATTTGAGCATGGCCGTTGTATTCAGATCCAATACCTGTGATGTTTACAGCGTTAGTAGGAATGGTTTCTCCGGTCAAATCGTTGAAGTATGTTCTTAAAATAACCGTTTCGTTTCCGTCTGTTACATCATAATTGTAATTATGTTGAAATTCGGTATCACCATTGGCATCAATGGTTACATTTTCAAATTTGATCAATTCCGATTCATAATCATCATGGTTGGCATTATAATCGGCTAGACTTACTACTTGAGGAGTTTGCGGGACATTGTTGCCGGTCATAGTATAGTCTTCAGTCAATTCAATCTCCAAAACACCATGATAATCAACCAATTTTCCTTTAAAATCGGTTACACCGTCACCATCATTGGGTTGGTTCATAGAGGTGCCGGCAGGCACAAAAGCCATAATACCAGCTGTGGCATCTTGGGCATAACCTGTAACATTACCACTAGTATAAGCTTGTCCGCCTATAACATAAGCTTCACCGGTATAATGATAATAATCACCAACAGTACCGGCTCTTAAATCTGCTAAGGTAGCAACTTGTGTATAAGTTGCAATACTAAATGTTACACTGGCGGTAACGGGAGGGTTTAAAGAAGCTCCGGAATTGTCAACCAATTCCATATCAACAGTATGACTGCCGGCTGCTAAACCTGTCAGTTGAATAGGGTTGTTGGCATCATAAACATTATTAGAAGAACCGTTGTCAACAGTATAGGTTATATATCCGTCACCCGTACCATTAGCTACATTAAAATTTTGAACTACAAATTCGACAGTAACATCGGTAGTATTGGGGGCAAAAACCTGATTGTTAGTTGGAGCTGTGATTGCTAACCCGGGGTTTGCTACTGTGGGAGGCGTGTAAGTGCCTATGCCGATTATATCTTCATAAAGGGTGCCGTCTTGTACTGCACCGTGAGTATCTAATGCACCATTGTGAAATTCCCAGTTGGCTTCAATAAATACGGGATCGGGGCCGGTGCCATTTAATCGTTTGGCATAGCCGTCTTTATATTCCCAATTTGAACCGGAACCATCTATGCCGTCCTCACCGTAAGCATCTATTACGGTTGATGTTGAGGTTTCAATGATTCTAACGCGGTCATCACCGTTAATATTAAGCACAGAAGCGGAAGTGGCGTCTAATGCGTTAGCAGTAACACTGGGATAATTGGCTGCAAAAGCATCTGTAGTAGCATTTTTGTTAGAGTAAACATATACAAAATCATCGGTTACGGTACCAAGGGGCGATAGGTCAAAATCGGCACCCCAAGTAGTGTTGTTGTTGGTTTGATTTTGTAAAGTGTATTGTGTAAAATCAACACTGCCCTTGGCATAAATTTCTAAAACGGCAGGAACACCACCGGATTCGTCACCATCGGCAATCATGGTGATAATAGGTTGCCCGAATGAAGCTAGGCTCATTAAAAGGGCAAAAAATAGGTAGAACTTTTTCATAATTTTAAATTTTAATTTTCGTTTTCAAATTTACAAAAAAAAGCGTTTCAAACGGACTATTATTTAGATAATTAACCATAAATTTATATTAGTTTAACCGGTTTTTTACTAAATAAGCTAAAATTAGTAGCAGGCAAATTGTCGAGCAAATCTATATCCAACGATATTTTGGCTTGGGTGGTATATTGATAACCAAATTTTTGATGTATGTGACGCGCCAAATATTTCTGTTCGTCTTGTCCCGGCGTTGGTATCCATAAAACTGGTTTTTGCATACTTATCAAATCCATGATAGAAGTATATCCCGAACGGGCAATAATTTTATCCGAACTGTTGATCAAATATTCTAATGCAGAAGCATTTACATAATTATAAATGTCAATATTCCCGTAATTTTTAATATTTGTTTTTTTATCTATTTTTCCTTGCACAATAGCACTTTTTACCGGTAAAACAGCGAGTTGTTCAATTAATTTTTTTTCTAATAAACTTCTTTGAGGTTCAGGGCCTGACAATATAGCCAATACATCATATTTTAAAGTTGTTTTTTTTATTTTCATGCGACTTAACGGGCCAATATATTTTAGATTTAATGACGAATTTGCAACATGTCCCAACCGGCCGCTCAGGTTGGTTTGTCCGGCAAAATCAGGAATCCAAATTTCATGGAATTTTTGATAAATTTGTTGGTGTAAATACGTACTGATAAAACTGCTCCACCCCGACAAAACCCTTAGTTGATGAGTAATGTATATGGATTGGACACGCGGATCATAAACACCAAACCGGTTGTCAGATATCAGAATGTCAATTTGATGTTTATCTATCAATTGCCGGGTTTTAAGTTGCTCTTGTTTGACTATTTTTTTAAGACGTGGTGCTTGCATTAATAAATGCCATTTGTTAAACCATGGCCTTTTGGAATAGGTTATGTTATAAGCCGGAAGTTTTTCAAAAATGGCATCGTTTATTTCTTTTTTTAACAACTCAAGCGCCATGCCGTCCGAAGCTATGATAATATGATGCCCCTGCGCTTGTAAATTTTTAATGATGGGAATACACCTGGCAGCATGTCCGAGACCCCAATTTAAAGGCGCAATTAAAATATTTTTTGCGTTACGCATTATTGCCTATTTTTGTAGCGATAAAAATACGAAAAAGTGGGAAGTAAAAATAAATTAAAACGATTCAGAGAAAACGAAACATTTTCAAATCTATTTCAGCCGTCACGGGATACGTTGCTCAATGATAACTTTAAACTTAAAGGACATTGGCAACAAGACTATTTTAAAAACGATCGTCCTATTGTCTTAGAGCTTGGGTGTGGCAAAGGTGAATACAGTTTGGGATTGAGCCGGCGGTATCCTGATAAAAATTTTATAGGTATTGATATTAAAGGTGCCCGTATATGGCGTGGCGCCAAAACCGCTTTGGCCGAAAATTTGTCAAACGTGGCTTTTTTAAGAATGCAAATAGAATTGATAGAACATGCTTTTGACAAGGACGAAGTCTCCGAAATATGGATTACCTTTCCTGACCCGCAAATCAAATACAAACGCACCAAACACCGGTTGACCAATCCCGAATTTTTAAAAAAATATAAAAATATTTTAAAACCTGACGGACAAATTCATTTAAAAACCGATAGCGAATTTCTTCATGGATATACTATAGGCTTATTACAAGGTTTGGGGCATGAAATTTTATATGCCCATCATGACATTTATGTCAATACCGAAGCGCCACAAGAAGTAGTGGGCATACAAACCTATTATGAAAAACAATTTTTAGCAAAGAACAAGCCTATAACCTATTTGCGTTTTAAATTAAAATAAAGGTCTGATGGTGCAACTTGATATTGAAAAAATTATACGTTCACAATCAAACAAGCGTATTGCCAACATGCCCGGTTGGGTTATCAAGTTGATAAAATGGTGGGTTAAAGAAGATGAACTCAATACATTATTGCTTAAAACCGCACATTTAAAAGATTTTGATTTTGTAGAAGCTATCAATAAAGAGTTGGATTTGAAATTTGAAATAGAGGGCTTGGAAAACATTCCCAAACGCAGCAATTTGATTTTTGCAGGCAACCATGCTCTAGGCGGTTTGGATTTTTTTATTTTGGTGCATGCGCTTAAAAAAGCAGGCTTTACCAAAAATAATCATCCTGCCAATAAAGTATTGATGAGTGTAAAACCTTTGTCAGGATTATTAGTGCCTATAACAGTCTTTGGTAAAGTAACAGAAGAAGATCGCAAAATATTGGAGGCGCGTTTATCTGATAATTCCGTGCCTGTGACTATGTTTCCTTCGGGAGAAGTTATGCGTAAATATAATGGACGTCCCGATGACGGCCTTTGGCGAAGCGGTTTTATAAAATATGCCCAAACTTATAAAAAAGACATTATACCTTTTTATATACCTACTGAAAACTCCAAAACATTTTATAGAGTTGCGACTTGGAGACGAAAATTAGGAATTAAGGCTAATATAGAATTGTTTTGGTTGTCACGAGAACTGTTAAAAAAAAGACATCAGACCATAAAAATCATTTTTGGAAAACCGTTTCCATATCAAAAATTGAATCAAACCAAAACAAGACACGAATGGGCTGCTATTATAAAAGAAATAGCTTATAACTTGAATAAGACAATGTAAAAAATATTCAAAATTGAATTTTATATAATTATTAATGTATAATTTTTTTCAAAAAAAGCCTGTGAGATATCCAATAAATGTTTACTTTTGCAATGCAAAAAAACGGGAAAATAAAATATTTAAAAAAAATACTTTTTTTCTTTGCAGATAAAAATAAAGTTTATAAATTTGCAAACCGTTATAAGAGCTAAAAGCCGATGTAGCTCAGCTGGCTAGAGCAGCTGATTTGTAATCAGCAGGTCGTGGGTTCGAGTCCCTCCATCGGCTCTTGTTTGACATAATGAAAATATTATATGGTGAGGTACTCAAGTGGCCAACGAGGGCAGACTGTAAATCTGCTGCGCAAGCTTCGGAGGTTCGAATCCTTCCCTCACCACTTAAAAAAAAGGGAGTTATCTCCCGATTGTTGTCGGGGTATTTAATAATTATCGCGGCAAAAAAAACAGGCGGGAGTAGCTCAGTTGGTAGAGCATCAGCCTTCCAAGCTGAATGTCGCGGGTTCGAATCCCGTCTCCCGCTCCACTCAAGGCCGATGTAGCTCAGGGGTAGAGCGCTTCCTTGGTAAGGAAGAGGTCACGGGTTCAATTCCCGTCATTGGCTCTAAGGAGGGCTCAAAAAAGTAGAAAAATAAAGATTAAAAATTAGTATTATGGCTAAAGAAAAATTCGAAAGAACCAAACCGCACGTTAATATAGGTACCATTGGTCACGTTGACCACGGTAAAACTACATTGACCGCTGCAATTACCAAAGTTTTAGCAGAAAAAGGTCTTGCAGAAGTTAAAGACTTTGACGCTATTGACAACGCTCCCGAAGAAAAAGAAAGAGGGATTACGATTAATACGGCTCACGTAGAGTACGAAACAGATAAAAGACACTATGCACACGTTGACTGTCCGGGTCACGCCGACTACGTTAAAAACATGGTTACCGGTGCAGCTCAAATGGACGGTGCTATCTTAGTGGTTGCCGCTACTGACGGTCCTATGCCTCAAACTCGTGAACACATTCTTTTAGCACGTCAAGTAGGTGTGCCTAAGATTGTTGTATTTATGAACAAAGTGGATATGGTAGACGATGAAGAGTTGTTAGAATTGGTTGATATGGAAATCCGCGACCTTTTAAGCTTCTATGAATATGACGGTGATAATACACCTGTTATTCAAGGTTCTGCTTTAGGTGGTTTAAACGGTGATCCCAAATGGGTTAAAACCATCGAAGAGTTGATGGATGCCGTTGATGAGTGGATTCCTGAGCCTGAAAGAGATACCGATAAGCCTTTCTTAATGCCTGTTGAAGATGTATTCTCTATTACAGGTCGTGGTACCGTTGCTACTGGTCGTATTGAAACCGGAGTTATCAATACCGGTGATCCTGTTGAAATATTAGGTATTAGCGACGAAAAATTAAACTCAGTTGTAACAGGTGTTGAGATGTTCCGTAAAATCTTAGATAGAGGTGAAGCAGGTGATAACGTAGGTTTATTGCTTCGTGGAATCGACAAAAACCAAATCCGTAGAGGTATGGTTATTGCCGCTCCCGGAACCATTACACCTCACAAAAAATTCAAAGCTGAGGTTTATATCTTGAAAAAAGAAGAAGGAGGTCGTCACACACCATTCCATAACAACTATCGTCCTCAGTTCTATTTAAGAACAACAGACGTAACCGGTGAAATTCATTTACCCGAAGGTGTAGAAATGGTTTTACCCGGTGATAACTTAACTATTGAAGTTGAGTTGATTTATCCTGTAGCAATCAACAAAGGTTTACGCTTCGCTATTCGTGAAGGTGGTAGAACTGTTGGTGCAGGTCAGGTAACTGAAATTTTAGACTAAATTAAAGTCATAAAATAAAAATATGAAATTTGAAGCCCATTTTTGGGCTTCAAATTCTCTATAAATTAACCTAGGTGTTATTTTTTACTTGATTGCTGTTAAATTTATATAATTGCAGTATTCAAAGTAAAATTTGAAAATACGGTATTGCACTATAAACTCGGTTTATATTTTAATAAACAACAGTTATGTTTTAAAATATCTGAAGTTAATCAATGCTGTATAAATAGAAATAAAAAATAATACACGGGCGTAGCTCAGTTGGTAGAGCACTGGTCTCCAAAACCAGGTGTCGGGAGTTCGAGTCTCTCTGCCCGTGCAAATAGATTTAATCTTAAAATTAAAGCAATGTTTAAAAGTTTAATGGAATATGTAAAAGGCGCTTACAATGAGCTCGTCAATCATGTTGTTTGGCCTAAATGGGATGAAGTATATAAAATGACCATTGTGGTCGCTGTTTTTTCTGCAATCTTTTCAATTTTTATTGCCGTTGTAGATTACATATTCAGAACAATATTGCAAGCTTATTATAAGCTGATTAAAAGTTAATATAAATGAGTGATCAAATAAAAAAATGGTATGTCGTTAAAGTTATTAGCGGCAAAGAAGCCAAAATACAAAAGCTCATTGAGAATGAAATTCAACGTAATAAATTAAACGATTATGTTGGTGATATATTAGTTCCCACCGAAAAAGTAGTGCAAATAAGAAACGGTAAACGTATCCAAAAAGACAAGACACTTTTTCCGGGGTATATTTATATAGAAGCTAATTTGTCCGGTGAATTGCCTCATGTTATCAAATCAATTCCCGGTGTAATGGGCTTTTTAAGTGGCGTTAAAGGAGGCGATCCAATGCCACTCAGTAAAAAAGAAGTCAATCGTATTTTAGGTAAAATTGACGAATTGGCTATGAATGAAGATAATATCATGATTCCCTATAATGTCGGTGATCAAGTAACGGTAACCGACGGCCCTTTTAAAGGTTTTGACGGGGTAATTGAAGATGTCAATAAAGATAGAAAAAAGGTGACCGTTATGGTAAAATTTTTCGGTAGAAAAACACCTTTGGAGTTAGGTTACTTTGAAGTAAAAAAAATATAAACTGTTACGCATAACAAACTATTAAGCTTCCAAAATAATAGTTTCTAGAAAAACAAATCGAAAATGGCAAAAGAAATAAGTAAAGTAATTAAATTACAAATTCGGGGAGGTCAAGCGAATCCTTCGCCACCGGTTGGACCCGCATTAGGTGCCGCAGGTGTAAACATAATGGAGTTTTGTAAGCAATTTAATGCACGTACACAAGACAAACAAGGAAAAGTATTACCTGTTGCAATTAATGTTTATAAAGACAAATCATTTGATTTTGTCGTTAAAACGCCACCCGCCGCAGTACAGTTGTTAGAAGCAGCTAAAATCAAAAAAGGATCCGGCGAACCAAACCGAAAAAAAGTAGGCACTGTCACTTGGGAACAAGTCAGACAAATTGCAGAAGACAAAATGCCCGATTTAAATGCTTTTAGTGTTGAATCAGGTATGCGTATGGTCGCAGGTACCGCAAGATCAATGGGATTAACTATTGAGGGGGAAAATCCTTTTAATTAAAAACGATTTTAGAAAATGGCAAGATTAAGCAAAAAAAGAAGAGAAGCACTATCAAAATTAGATAAAAATAAGGTATATTCCTTGGAAGAAGCCACAAAATTAGTTAAAGAAATTTCGAATGCTAATTTTGACGAATCTATTGATATTGCTGTAAGACTGGGTGTTGATCCCAGAAAAGCCAATCAAATGGTTCGTGGTGTGGTAACTTTACCTCACGGAACCGGAAAAGACAAAAAAGTTTTGGCTTTGGTAACACCTGATAAAGAAGATGAAGCTAAGGCAGCCGGTGCCGATTATGTCGGTTTGGACGAATATCTTGATAAAATCAAAGGTGGTTGGACCGATGTCGATGTAATCATTACCATGCCCAGCGTCATGCGTAAGTTAGGACCTTTAGGACGTATTTTAGGCCCCCGTGGTTTAATGCCCAATCCTAAAACCGGAACCGTAACTATGGAAGTAGGCAAGGCGGTTAAAGAAGTAAAAGCCGGTAAAATAGACTTTAAAGTGGATAAAACCGGAATTGTTCATGCAGCTATCGGAAAAAAATCTTTTTCTCCTGAAAAATTAAAAGAAAATGCCGCTGAACTGATTACGACTTTAAACAAATTAAAACCTTCGGCCGCAAAAGGTACTTATATGAAGAGTGTTAATATTTCTTCAACCATGAGTCCCGGTATCAAGGTAGATCCTAAAAGTGTCTAATTAAGACCCAAAAAATCAAACAATGAGAACAAGAGAACAAAAAGCTCAATTAATAGAAGAATTGACCCAAAAATTATCAGAATACGAAGTGGTTTATCTCGTCGATATTTTGGGTTTAGATGCCCAAACAACTTCCGATTTAAGACGGGCTTGTTATGGTAGTGATATCAAATTGCAAGTGGTAAAAAACACCATGTTGCAGCAAGCTATGGATAAATCCGACAAAGATTTTGGTGAATTAAAAGAGGTATTAACCGGTAATTCGGCCTTGATGTTGTCAAATGTAGGTAACCAACCTGCTAAGATTATCAAAGCCTTTAGAAAAAGATCTGAAAAGCCCGTATTAAAAGGTGCTTGGATTGAGGAGTCGGTTTACATTGGTGATAATCAATTAAATGCCCTTATCAATATCAAGTCCAAAGAAGAATTATTGGGCGAATTAATCGGATTGTTGCAATCACCCGCTAAGAACGTTATTTCGGCTCTTAAATCTGGTGGTGGTAAATTAGCCGGTATCTTAAAAACTTTATCAGAGAAGTCTGAATAAACACTTATACAAAAATTAAATTTATAACAATAAAAACGATAGAAAATGGCAGATTTAAAAAAATTAGCAGAAGAATTAGTTAACTTAACTGTAAAAGAAGTTAACGAATTAGCCGATATTATGAAAGAAGAATACGGCATTGAACCCGCAGCAGCAGCTGTAGCAGTAGCTGGCCCCGCAGCAGGTGGTGGCGACGAAGGCGGTGAAGAAAAAACCGAATTTGATGTTATTCTTAAATCCCCCGGATCTTCTAAATTAGCAGTTGTTAAATTAGTGAAAGAATTGACCGGATTGGGACTTAAAGAAGCCAAAGGAGTAGTTGATAGTGCTCCAGCTCCTGTAAAAGAAGGTGTTTCTAAAGATGAAGCCGAAGGCATCAAAAAATCTTTGGAAGAAGCCGGTGCAGAAGTAGAGCTTAAGTAGTTCTAACATATATAATTTTTTGGTTTAGGTCTTCCCGAAAACACCTCGGGATAGACCTAAACCATTTTGCATATAAAATATGTAAAGCTTGTGACACGCTGATTTTCAGCGATTTTAATAAATTGATAACCTTTAATTTTGTCCTACCAATATGACAAATAATACAAAAGACCTACCCATTTTAGAGAATAATACCCGAATTAATTTCTCTTCCGTCAAGAATATTCCAGAATATCCGGACTTATTAGCTATCCAATTAAAATCGTTTCAAGATTTTTTTCAATTGGAAACCAAACCCGAAAACAGAAAAAACGAAGGTTTGTATAAAACATTTCAAGATAACTTTCCGGTATCCGATACCAGAAACCAATTCGAGTTATCTTTTTTAGACTATTTTGTCGACCCGCCGCGATATTCCATTCACGAATGTATAGAGAGAGGTTTAACCTATAGTGTGCCTTTAAAAGCCCGGTTAAAACTGGAATGTAACGATCCCGAGCACGAAGAATTCGAAACTGTTGTGCAAGATGTCTATTTGGGAAACATCCCGTATATGACCCCACGGGGAACTTTCGTTATCAATGGTGCAGAACGGGTCATCGTCTCTCAATTGCACCGCTCTCCGGGTGTATTTTTCGGACAATCCCTACATACCAACGGTACAAAATTATACTCAGCCCGTATTATTCCTTTTAAAGGGTCTTGGATCGAATTTGCTACAGACATCAACAATGTGATGTATGCCTATATCGATCGTAAAAAGAAATTGCCTATTACCACTCTTTTGCGTGCTATCGGTTATGAAAGAGATAAAGATATTTTAGAAATTTTTGACCTGGCCGATGAGGTCAAAGTTTCAAAAACAGGATTAAAAAAAGTAATTGGCCGTAAGCTTGCAGCCCGTTTGCTAAAAACCTGGCACGAAGATTTTGTTGATGAAGATACCGGTGAAGTAGTATCCATTGAACGTAACGAAATTATTTTTGACCGCGATACTGTTATCGAAAAGGAACATATTCAAGAAATATTGGACTCGGGGGCTAAAACCATTTTATTACATAAAGAAGATATTTCGCAATCCGATTTTGCGATTATTTACCACACCTTACAAAAAGATTCTACCAACTCCGAAAGTGAAGCGGTAGAATACATTTATAGATTACTCCGTAATGCCGATCCGCCGGACGAAGAAACAGCAAGAGGTATTATTGACAAACTTTTCTTCTCTGATCAACGTTATAGTTTAGGAGAAGTCGGTCGTTACCGTATCAACAAAAAACTTGGGTTGGATATTCCGCTTGATGTGCAAGTCTTAACCCGTGAGGATATCATAACCATTACCAAACAACTTATTGAGCTCATCAACTCAAAAACTGAAGTAGATGATATCGACCACTTGTCTAACCGTCGTGTAAAAACCGTCGGTGAACAATTGTCTCAACAATTCGGTGTAGGTTTGGCACGTATGGTGCGAACTATCAGAGAACGTATGAACGTAAGAGATAATGAGGTATTTACACCAATTGATTTGATCAATGCCAAGACATTGTCTTCGGTAATCAAATCATTTTTTGGCACCAACCAGTTGTCTCAGTTTATGGATCAAACCAATCCGTTATCTGAAATTACACATAAGCGTCGTTTATCAGCTTTAGGACCAGGAGGACTTTCTCGTGAAAGAGCCGGTTTTGAGGTGCGTGATGTTCACTATACACATTATGGCCGTTTGTGTCCTATTGAAACACCTGAAGGACCTAATATCGGTTTGATATCATCTTTGGCGGTTTATGCCAAAATTAATGACATGGGCTTTATTGAAACGCCTTACCGTAAAGTAGAAGATGCCAAGGTAAAATATGATGAAGGCATTCAATACTTGACAGCCGAAGAAGAAGAAGGAATGAAAATAGCACAGGCTGAAACCCCTACCGATGATGCCGGAAACATTATTCCCGATCATTTGGTAGCTCGTGAAGAAGGCGATTTTCCCGTTGTAAACAAAGAAGAAGTCAATTATATGGATGTAGCACCCAATCAAATTGCTTCCATTTCGGCTTCTCTTATTCCTTTCTTAGAACATAATGATGCTAACCGTGCTTTGATGGGATCAAACATGATGCGGCAAGCGGTACCTTTATTAACGCCGGAAGCTCCTATAGTGGGTACCGGTATGGAGAAAAAATTGGTGCAAGATTCCAGAATTTTGCTCAATGCCGAAGGCGACGGTGTGGTAACTTATGTAGATGCCAAAAAAATCATTATAAAATATGACCGCACAGACAATGAAAGACTGGTCAGTTTTGATGATGATGAAAAGGTTTATGAATTGGTCAAGTTTAGAAAAACCAATCAAAATACCACCATTAATTTAACACCTATCGTAAAAAAGGGCGATCGTGTCACCAAAGGACAAGTCTTAACCGAAGGTTATGCTACCGATAAAGGAGAATTAGCCTTAGGCCGTAACTTGCGAGTCGCATTTATGCCTTGGAACGGTTATAACTTTGAGGATGCCATCGTGATTTCCGAAGATGTGGTGCGTAAAGACTACTTTACCTCATTACATATTGTAGAACATGCTTTAGAAGTTAGAGATACCAAATTGGGTCAGGAAGAATTGACCAATGACATTCCTAACGTCAGTGAAGAAGCTACCAAAGATTTGGATGAAAACGGTATGATTCGCATTGGTGCCGAGGTCAAACCTGGTGACATCTTGATAGGTAAAGTGACCCCTAAAGGGGAATCGGATCCTACACCCGAAGAAAAACTCTTACGTGCAATCTTTGGTGATAAGGCCGGAGATGTTAAAGATGCTTCCTTAAAAGCTTCGCCGTCATTACGCGGTGTCGTTATTGACAAAAAGCTCTTTACCCGTTCTATTAAAGACCGTCGTAAAACAGCTCAAGACAAAGTCAAAATTGAAGAATTGGAAAAAGACTTTGAAACCAAATACGAAGCACTGCGTCAAAAGTTAATCGAAAAGCTATTTGCATTGGTTAACGGCAAAACCGCTCAAGGTGTTAAAAATGATTTGGGCAAGGATATTTTCCCTAAAGGCAAGAAATTTACCCTTAAAATGCTCAACAGTGTTCAAGATTTTGAACATTTGACTCAAGGCACTTGGACAACCGACAAAAATATCAACGAATTGGTTTCCGAATTGATTAACAATTACAAAATACGTTTAAATCAACTTAAAGGAAACTTACGCCGTGAAAAATTTGCCATTAGTGTCGGAGACGAATTACCTCCTGGTATTTTAAAACTGGCCAAGATTTTTATAGTTCAAAAACGTAAATTGAAAGTAGGTGATAAAATGGCCGGTCGTCACGGTAACAAAGGTATTGTGGCCAAAATTGTGCGTCGCGAAGATATGCCGTTTATGGAAGACGGTACGCCTGTTGACATCGTATTGAATCCGTTAGGGGTGCCTTCCCGTATGAATATCGGTCAAATCTATGAAACCGTATTGGGATGGATTGGTTTAAAAACCGGCAAAAAATTTGCCACACCTATTTTTGACGGAGCTTCAGAAGATGATATTGTGGCCTTAACCAAAGAAGCCGGTTTGCCCGAATTCGGAGAAACACATCTATACGACGGTGGCACCGGAGAACGTTTTGACCAACCCGCTACAGTCGGTGTTATTTACATGTTGAAATTAGGTCATATGATTGACGATAAAATGCATGCCCGTTCTATCGGTCCGTATTCGTTAATTACCCAACAACCACTTGGAGGTAAAGCCCAATTTGGTGGTCAGCGTTTGGGAGAGATGGAAGTCTGGGCTTTAGAGGCTTACGGCGCTTCGCACACCTTACAAGAAATGCTCACCATCAAGTCCGATGATGTCATGGGACGTGCCAAAGCTTATGAAGCCATTGTTAAAGGTGAAACCATGCCCGAACCCGGTATTCCCGAGTCATTTAACGTGTTAATGCACGAATTAAAAGGATTGGGTCTCGATGTCAGACTCGAAGATAAAGAAGGCAATGATGTTTTGGATAAAAACAAAACAGATAAATAATAATACAAGCAAAAATTATGGCAAAAAGAAATAAATATACAACTATTAAATTTGATAAAATTTCCATTGGACTGTCTTCTCCCGAACGCATTAAAAAAGCATCAAGAGGAGAGGTCTTAAAACCGGAAACTATCAATTATAGAACCCATAAACCCGAAAGAGACGGTTTGTTTTGTGAACGTATTTTCGGACCTATTAAAGATTATGAATGTGCTTGTGGTAAATACAAACGAATCAGATATAAAGGAATTGTTTGTGACCGGTGTGGTGTGGAAGTTACCGAGAAAAAAGTCCGGCGTGAACGTGTAGGTCATATAGAACTGGTAGTGCCTGTAGTACATATTTGGTATTTCCGGTCTTTGCCCAACAAAATCGGTTACTTATTAGGATTGCCCACTAAGAAGCTGGAAATGATAGTTTATTACGAACGTTATGTAGTTATTAATCCGGGACCGGCAGTGGATGCAGAAGGTAATCCTGTGCAAAAAATGCAATTCCTTACCGAAGAGGAATATCAAGATATTTTAGAAAAATTACCTCCCGAAAACGAATATTTGGAAGATAAAGATCCCAATAAATTTGTGGCTAAAATGGGTGGAGAAGCCATCCGTGACTTATTGGCCAATATAGATTTGGACGAATTGTCTTACGAATTACGTCATAAAGCCAATCACGAAACATCCAAACAACGTAAAACCGAAGCTTTAAAACGTTTACAAGTCGTTGAAGCTTTTCGTAAAGCCAATGAAAAACGGCCCAACAAACCAGAGTGGATGGTCATGAATATTATTCCGGTGATTCCACCCGAATTAAGACCGTTGGTACCCTTGGACGGAGGTCGTTTTGCCACCTCGGATTTAAACGATTTATACCGTCGTGTTATTATCCGTAACAACCGTTTAAAACGATTGATGGACATCAAAGCGCCGGAAGTTATTTTACGTAACGAAAAACGGATGTTACAAGAGTCTGTCGATTCTTTGTTTGACAACACACGTAAATCATCAGCTGTTAAAACGGAATCTAACCGTCCTTTAAAATCATTATCCGATTCCTTAAAAGGAAAACAAGGACGCTTTCGTCAAAACCTTTTGGGTAAACGGGTCGATTATTCGGCACGTTCGGTAATTGTTGTCGGTCCTAACTTAAAATTATACGAAGCCGGTATTCCCAAAGACATGGCGGCTGAGCTTTATAAGCCTTTTGTCATCAGAAAATTGATTGAAAGAGGTGTGGTTAAAACTGTTAAGTCGGCCAAAAAAATTATAGATAGAAAAGATCCTATTGTTTGGGATATTTTGGAAAATGTCTTAAAAGGACACCCTATCTTATTAAACCGTGCACCTACATTGCACCGGTTGGGAATTCAAGCATTTCAACCTAAACTGATTGAAGGAAAGGCCATTAGACTACATCCTTTAGTATGTACTGCTTTTAATGCGGATTTTGATGGTGACCAGATGGCTGTTCATTTGCCTTTGGGACCTCAAGCCATTTTAGAATCACAATTGTTGATGTTGGCTTCTCAAAATATTTTGAATCCGGCCAACGGTTCGCCGGTAACAGTACCTTCACAAGACATGGTTCTGGGGCTGTATTATATCACCAAAAAACGTAGTGGTGTTAGAGGAGAGGGTATGACTTTTTACTCGCCCGAAGAAGTTAAAATAGCTTTAAACGAAGGAAAAATTGATCTACATGCCGCTATCAAGGTGTTAATTACCGATTATGATGAAGATGGAAAGGCATTTGAACATATTATAGAAACTACGGTAGGCCGCGTGTTATTTAACGAAGTAAAACCTGAAGGCGTGCCTTTTATCAATAAAGTTTTGACCAAAGGTTCCTTAAGAGGTATTATTTCCGATATTTTGAAATTGACCGACGTGCCGACTACCGCCGAATTTTTGGATGCTATTAAGCAAATGGGATATTATTATGCCTTTAAAGGTGGCCTGTCTTTCGGTTTAAGTAATATTATGGTGCCCGAAGAGAAGAAAAAAATTGTTAAAGAGGCCCAAGCCAAAGTGGATGCTATTAAAGAACAATATGCCGAAGGTATTATATCACAAAAAGAACGATATAACAAAACGGTGGATATTTGGACAACTGCCAATGCCAATTTGACTGAAATTTTGATGGATAGAATCACTAATGATAAGGCCGGCTTTAACTCGGTTTATATGATGCTTGATTCCGGTGCAAGGGGTTCTAAAGACCAAATACGTCAGTTGATCGGTATGCGTGGTTTGATGGCTAAGCCTAAAAAATCGACTGCCGGTGGTGGAGAAGTTATTGAAAACCCTATTTTGTCCAACTTTAAAGAAGGTTTGTCCATTCAAGAATACTTTATTTCTACACACGGTGCCCGTAAAGGTTTGGCCGATACGGCACTTAAAACGGCCGATGCCGGTTATTTGACCCGTCGTTTGGTAGATGTGTCGCAAGATGTAGTGGTCAGAGAAGAAGACTGTGGCACTTTGCGAGGTATAGAAGTCAAACCATTAAAGAAAAATAACGAAATAGTTGAAACACTGGGAGAGCGCATCTTAGGTCGTGTGGCGTTAGATGATATTTATAATCCCGAAACCGATGAATTGATTGTAGCTGCAGGTGAAGAAATAACCGAAGAAAAAGTTGAGTTGATTGAGCAAACTTCCATTGAATCCGTTGAAGTAAGATCGCCTTTAACTTGTGAAGCCAAACACGGTATTTGTGCCAAGTGTTACGGGCGCAACTTAGCCACTGGCGATATGGTTGAGAAAGGCGAAGCTGTCGGTGTAGTTGCTGCACAATCTATTGGTGAGCCCGGAACGCAGTTGACATTGAGAACTTTCCACCAAGGAGGTGTGGCCGGTAACGTATCCGAGCAATCTAATATTACCGCTAAGTTTGACGGTATTATTGAAATAGATGAGCTTAAAACCGTTAAGGACGAAGAAGATAATGTCGATGTTGTTATTTCAAGAACATCCGAATTAAAAATTATTGGCGAAAAGAGTGGAAAAATACTCAGTACACACCAATTGCCTTATGGTTCCAAATTATATAAAAAACCGGGAGACAAGGTGCTCAAAGGTGAAATTATTGCCGAATGGGATCCTTGGAACTCCGTTATTATATCCGAATTTGGTGGTAAGGTACAATATGAAAATATCATTCAAGGTGTAACTTATCAGATTGAAAAAGATGAGCAAACCAATCGTGAAGAAAAGGTTATTATAGAAAGTAAGAATAAAAAACTGATTCCGACTTTAAAAATTGTTGATAAAAACGGAGAAGTTTTACGTTCTTATAACTTACCCTTCGGTGCCCGTATCAATGTAGAAGACGGACAAAAAATCAAACAAGGTATGACTTTGGTCAAAATACCGAGAACCTCTGTAAAAGCCGGTGATATCACCGGTGGTTTGCCGAGGGTAACCGAGCTGTTTGAAGCCCGTAATCCTTCCAATCCGGCAGTGGTTTCCGAGATTGACGGTATTGTATCCTTTGGAAAAATCAAGCGTGGTAATCGTGAAATTATTGTAACGGCTAAATCGGGAGAAACCAAAAAATATTTGATAAAATTATCTAATCAAATTTTGGTTCAAGAGAATGATTTTATCCGTTCCGGAACACCTTTGTCCGATGGTGCCATTACGCCCAATGATATATTGAAAATCAAAGGGCCTTCTGCCGTTCAACAATATTTGGTAAATGAAGTTCAGGAAGTTTACCGTTTGCAAGGTGTAAAAATCAATGACAAGCACTTTGAAGTGGTGGTCAGACAGATGATGCAAAAGGTAATGATTGAAGATTCCGGAGATACCACTTTCTTGCCCGGCGAATTGGTTCATAAGTTGGATTTTATAGAAGAAAACGACCGTATTTCGCAAATGAAAGTAGTTGAAGATCCGGGTGATTCTGAAAACTTGAAAGCCGGTCAATTGGTAACGCCGAGACAATTGCGCGAAGAAAACTCTATTTTACGTCGTCAGGACAAGAAATTGGTAGTTGCGCGTGATGTTATTCCTGCAACGGCATCGCCTGTATTACAAGGTATCACCAGAGCGTCCTTGCAAACCAAATCCTTTATTTCTGCTGCGTCGTTCCAAGAGACGACCAAAGTCTTAAACGAAGCGGCCATTAGAGGTAAGGTTGATGATTTGGAAGGTTTGAAAGAAAATGTGATTGTCGGTCGTAAAATTCCGGCAGGTACAGGTTTGAAAGAATATGAAAATATTATAGTCGCTCAAAAGGAAGATTATGAAAATATGATCATAGATAAAATACAAAATAATTTTATAGATTAAATTTAAAAAGAGGCTGTCTCAAAAGCCATTATCTCAATGAGAAACCTGAAGTGCTATTAATATTTGTTGTTGAAAATCAACAGATTGCCACTTCGTTCCTCATCGCAATGACAACAAAAATTTACTTTTGAGATAGCCTCTTTTTTTAACCGTTAAAACATTTAGCTATGAATGATCCAAAAAAACAACAGCAAATAAATATAGAATTGAGCGAAGAAATTGCTGACGGAATTTATGCCAATTTGGCGGTAATTAACCATTCGGCATCCGAATTTATTGTTGATTTTATCAATATAATGCCCGGCGTTCCTAAGGCCAAAGTAAAGTCAAGAATTATTTTAACGCCTCAACATGCCAAACGCTTGGTGAGAGCATTGAGTGACAATGTCAAGCGTTTTGAAAGTGTTCACGGTGTCATAAAAGACTATGACAAGGCCAGCACTCCGCCTATTAATTTCGGGCCGGGTAGCGAAGCTTAATTCTTAACAATTACGTATTAAAAAAGAGGCTGTCTCAAAAGGCAGCCTCTTTTTGATTTATTTATGGTTTCTATTCTACGTTACGTTCATATTCTTTTTTATAACGGTCATCTAATTCAAAGTCTTCCATGAATTTGGTTGTATAATTACCGGCAATAAAATTGGGATCGTCCATTAGTTGACGGTGAAATGGTATGGTGGTTTTAACACCTTCAATCACAAATTCGTCCAATGCCCGTTTCATTTTTTCAATAGCTTCTTCACGGGTTTGTGCCGTGGTGATTAACTTGGCTATCATAGAATCGTAATAAGGCGGTATTACATAACCTTGATAGGCATGTGTATCTAAGCGAACACCATGACCGCCGGGCGCATGAAAGGTTTTGATAACCCCGGGGGAAGGTCTAAAATCGTTGTAAGGATCTTCGGCGTTGATACGACACTCAATCGAATGCAGTTTAGGATAATAATTTTTTCCTAAAATAGGTTCACCGGCTGCCACTTTGATTTGTTCTCTAATCAAATCATAATCAATAACTTGCTCCGTAATGGGATGCTCCACTTGTATTCGCGTATTCATTTCCATAAAGTAGAAATTACGGTGCTTGTCTACCAAAAATTCTACGGTTCCCACTCCTTCATAGCTGATACTTTCAGCCGCTTTTACAGCAGCTTCACCCATTTTTTCTCTCAATTCGGGTGTCATAAAAGGCGAAGGTGTTTCCTCAATCAATTTTTGATGACGTCGTTGTACGGAGCAGTCACGTTCTGACAAATGCGCAGCTTTGCCATACTGGTCGCCAATGATTTGTATTTCGATATGACGCGGTTCTTCAATCAATTTTTCCAAATACATACCGTCATTACCAAAAGCGGCTTTGGATTCTTGACGGGCATCTTCCCAGGCTTTTTGCAAATCTTCCTTTTTCCATACGGCGCGCATACCTTTACCACCACCCCCGGCCGTTGCTTTAAGCATTACGGGATATCCTATTTCGTCAGCCAAACGCTCGGCTTCTTCATAGTTTTCTAACAAACCTTTTGAGCCGGGAACGGTAGGAACACCGGCCGCAATCATGGTTTTTTTGGCTGTAGCTTTGTCACCCATCTGATTAATCATTTCGGGTGTCGGGCCTATAAATTTCAAATTATGATCTTCACAGAGTTTGGCAAATTTGGCATTTTCTGCTAAAAATCCGTATCCGGGATGAATGGCATCGGCATTGGTAATTTCGGCAGCAGCTATGATACTGGGTATGTTGAGGTATGATTCACTACTATTGGGAGGTCCAATTTTAACCGCTTCATCGGCAAAGCGAACATGTAAACTGTTTTCATCGGCAGTAGAATATACAGCGACGGTCTTTATACCCATTTCTTTACAAGTGCGAATAATGCGCAGGGCAATTTCGCCACGATTGGCTATTAATATTTTATTAAACATAAAACTTTCTTTTAATGACTATAAAGGCTCAACTAGAAATAATGGTTGATCAAACTCGACCGGTGTGGCATCGTCAACTAATATTTTGACAATTTTTCCGGACACTTCCGATTCTATTTCATTAAAAAGTTTCATGGCTTCAATGATACATACCACATCTCCTTCTTTAATGGTGTCACCGACTTCTACATAAGGCGGTTTGTCAGGAGAGGGTTTACGGTAAAATGTACCGATGATTGGTGCTTTAATAGTGACATATTTTGATTCGTCTATTTCATTGGCCGGAGAGGTTTCCGGTGAAACAGCTTGTTGTGCAGGAACAGCCTGAACAGGTGCAGTCGCAACAGGTTGCGCTACAGGTATTGCAGCGGGCGCTGCTACAGGAGCAGTAACATATTCCGCTTTATTTTTAATAGTCAATTTAAAATCTTTATCTTCAATTTTAACTTCGCTGACACCTGATTTGGCAACGAATTTAATGAGATTTTGTACTTCTTTAATATCCATAATGAGTTATTTTGTTAATTATGTTAGTTTGTTTTGAAAGGGCAAATTAGAAAAAAAAATCTAAAAAACACCTGTTTTTAACTTAAAAACACAAAAAACGCCATTTTTATTAAATAAAATGGCGTTTTTAACAGTATTTTAATGATTTTTAAGCTTCTTCTTGCTCAGGGTCAATTACAACTTTTCCTTTATAATATAATTTTCCTTCATGCCAATGCGCTCTGTGATACAAATGCGCTTCTCCGGTGGTCGGGTCAATTGCTATTTGAGGCATATCAATTTTGTAATGTGTTCTTCTTTTACGACCTCTTTGTTTGGATATTTTTCTCTTAGGATGTGCCATCGTTATTATTTTTTATCTGTTATTAACTTTTTTAATGCCGCCCATCGCGGATCAATTTCTTCTGGTTTATTTATGTTTTCTGTTTCGTTTTCTTCTTGATAATTGATGATATATTTGGCGTTTTCCGCAACTTTTTTACCGCTGGCTATATCGGGATGTATGCGCTTGTTGGGCAAATTTAATAGCACGGACTCATAAATTTGTTGTGCAACATTAATCATATGTGCATTGTAGGGCAATATGATTAAGTCTTCACGATCATCGTTATAGGTTTCGCCAAATTTTACAATAAAATCGAGTTGTCCTTCAATAGCTTGATCAAAATTTTCACCGCTGATGTCACAAGGTACATTGACTGTGCCATTAGACCGGATATTAAATTCCAGCAGTTGCTCGCTTTTATGTAAATCAATCAATATGTCAAGGTTATAACCGGCAAATTCATCGTAGTTAAAATGCTCAAAAAAACCGGGCTCTATTTGAAAACGGTATTGGTGTTTGCCGTTTTTAAGCCCGCTAAATTTAATATCATACGATTTCAATGCCTTCATCTTCATCATTTTCAGCTTGCAAAATTACAAATTATTTTGCGAATATAAAATTATTTTGAATACATTTTTTAACCCCGGTCTTTTATGGTAAAATTTTGATAGTTTTTACAAGACATTTCCCGGTCAATGATGACTTTTTCAACTTTTGACAATGGTGAGCCTTCATAAAGCCAATTGGTGAACAAATCTAATATATCCGATTGGTGGCTTTCGGCTTCAATATAAACGCTACCGTCCGGTTCATTTTTTACAAAGCCTTTGAGCCCCAATGCCAGTGCTTTTTCCATGGTATATTTGCGAAACCAAACGCCTTGCACTTTTCCGGTTACTTTAATGTTATAGTGTATGCAACTCATTTTTTTATAAATGTTTTTTGCACTTTATTTTCATGGTTTTCAATGATAATAGTGTATATACCCGGATTTAACGATTTTAGGTCTAAGGTTGTTTTCCGGGTGATATGATTTTTTCTCAAGAGCAATTGACCTGGCCGATTATATACTTTGATATCAAAAATTTTAAATTCGGGTAGAGATATATGTAAATAGCGATTGGCCGGATTGGGATAAATTGTGACAGGTATATCAGAAGTGGCGGTTATGCTTGAAGTGCCACTTTCAAAACAACCCAAATCGGGGGCGGCGCCATTATAGGGTAAACCTACCGCTATGCCGGCATCTATGCAAGGGGAGCCTGCTTGTAAATGAAAATCGCCTTGAGCGGGATCGATAAATTGCGGGTCAACATTATTTAAGTTATGATCGCCGGTGGCATCAAAAGGCATATCAACATCGCAATAATTAATAGTTACCGTAGTGTTTTGTCCAATATTAATGTCTTTACCATACGTTTGATTATTGTTATAAAATATAGAATTAACAATGGTGACATCGGCATAATCAAAATCTGCCGCGCCGCCTTCACCGGCGCCATTGGCACTATTTCCGGTAAAAGTGCAATTGGTGATTGTCAGGCTGGTTTGTGCATTGAGACTTTTAAGAGCGCCTCCGCCCGAATTGGCAGCACTGTTGCCGTAAAACAAACATTGGGTCAGTGTGGTTTGGTAAGCCGTGTAATACATAATGGCCCCACCGCCATAATTGCTGCTGTTACCTATAAATTGACAACGGGTGATTTCGGTTTTGCCGTCATTGGTAAATTTGATGGCCCCACCTTCGCCGTAGGCGTGATTGTATTCAAACAGACAATCGATAAATTTGGTAATGGTTTGTGTGCTGCTACCACTATTCATGGTATAAACAGCGCCGCCCATACCATCATCATCACCTGTGGCATCGTTATGTGAAAATGTACAATGATAAAATTGAGCATCGGCGTCTTTAAGGACAACGGCGCCACCGTGCATGTCAGGATAGCTGCCGGTGGCACTGGTTTTGCCGTATTCAAATTTGCAATAATGAAACTCGCTGACATCCGGCGTGCCGTCTAATCGAATGCCGCCCCAGCCGGTGTTTTGATTGGCAGGGGTAAAAACGATTAAATTATTTTCGTTGCCGTTGGCTATGAGTTGACCATCGACATATATGCGATAGTAGTCTTGAAAAACCACTTGCACGCCGGCTTCAATTATCAGGGTTTGTCCGGCAGGTATGGTAATATTGCCGGTGACTTGGTAAGGACTGTTGGTCAAAGTCCAATTGCCGGACTGATTGCCGGATACTTGCGTTTGTGACCAAAGTGTTTGCATAAACAAAAACACTAAAAAGCTGTATTTTATTTTCATTTTATTTTTTTGGACAAGATAATGATTATTTGCGTTTTCGCAATTGCAATTCGTCAGCAAAGTCTAATTCCAGAAATTCGTATTTGCCGCGTATTTCCATATTTTTTAGTTCTTCATCATATTTTCTCAGGTCTTTTCGCATGACTTTGGAACTGATGGTTTTAGGAAAGGCTTCCATAAATTCGATACTACGGGGGCGTTTATAAGGCGCCATACGGCCACGGATAAATTTAAACAAAGTCAGTGCGGTGGCGGCATCTTTTTCAAATCCCGGTTTTAAAACAATAAAAGCTTTGGGCACAATACGTTCCAAATGATCGATGGTAGGAATAACGCCCACTTCCAATACAGCTTCATGTTCCATGATTTCGCTTTCCACTTCAAACGGACTGATGCGATAATCCAAGCTTTTAAAGACATCGTCGGAGCGGCCTATAAAGAAAAAGAAGCCGTTTTCGTCGCGATAGGCAGTGTCTCCTGTTAGATACCAACTGCCTTTAAAAATTTCCATATTTTTTTGTTCGTCGTCATAACCTTTAAGCAGTCCCAAAGGTCTATACGGATAGGTTCTTACGGCAATTTGACCGTCTTTTCCAGGTGGGACTTCATCGAGTTTGTCATCCATAATTTTAATTTCGTATCCCGGAGAAGCTTTGCCCATAGAGCCTTGGGGCACGGTCATGCCTTTGGGGGTAAAGATAAGGGCTGTGGTTTCGGTCTGGCCGTAGCCTTCGCGTAGTTGCAAACCGGTAATTTGTTCTACTTTTTTGGTAATTTCGGGGTTTAAAGGCTCTCCGGCACTGACTATTTTTTTGAGGTTGAAGTTGTATTTTTCAAAATTTTTCAGGACAAAAAGTTTCCAAACGCTCAACGGGCCACATAAACTGGTAATTTTATGTTTTTCGATCATTTGCAATGTTTTTTCGGGATCAAATGCTGCGTAGTGAAATGTAAAAATAGTGGCACCGGCATTCCAAGGCGCCATAAAACTGCTCCAAGCAAATTTGGCCCAGCCCGGTGAACTGATATTGTAATGAATATCATCGGGTTGTAAATCGAGCCAATACATGGTGGTCAGATGTCCTACGGGATAGTGATACGGATGAATGACCAGTTTGGGTTGGGAGGTAGTCCCCGAGGTAAAAAACATAAAAAGAATATCGGAGGTAAAAGTGATAAAATCCGGTATAAATTCCGTTTCATAATGATTGGCATCTTCATATTTAATCCAATGTTTTTCATGGTAGGTTTCCGCTTCGCGGGGGATAGTAATATGCGGCACATTGATCAGGGCTTTAAGACTGTTGAGAACCTCACCGGCTTGGTCAATACGCTCTATAAATTTATGATGGGCGATGACAAAGCTGATATTTCCACGGGTAATCCGGTCGCTAATATCGTCGGGGGACAGAAGGGTAGAAGCCGGAATAATGGTGCCGCCCAATTTCATAATGGCTAAAAACAATTCGTATATTTCGACCGATGTGTCCATCATAATCAAGGCGCGATCGCCTTTTTTAAAACCTTTGGCTTGTAAAAAATTAGCCACTTGGTTAGAGCGTTGGCGCATTTGTTCAAAACTGACTTGGCGTTCGTTGCCTTCGGTGTCGGCATAAATTAAAGCGGTTTTGTTGTTGCCTTTGGCCATTTCATCAAAATATTCGCTTGCCCAGTTAAACTTGGTCATTGTGGGCCATTGAAATATTTTTAAAGCTTCATCATAAGATTTTGCTTGTTGGAGTTGATTGCGTAGATTTAAAAATTTTTGGGCGTCTGTTGTGGTTTTCATACTAAAATGTTTTTAAAGTTGACTGAAGTATATCAAAATTAAAAATATTTTATGAATAATGTTGTTAAAAGAAGATGTTTTTATGACTTAATTACC
>JAMOMQ010000079.1 GCA_027066995.1 Flavobacteriales bacterium | reverse complement strand
TTTAATTTACTTATCTTTATGGCAAAAATTACTTATGCACATAAACAGTAAACTACCGCAAACCGAAACTTCTATTTTTGCCGTGATGTCCGGATTGGCCAATCAATACGGCGCCATAAACCTGTCGCAAGGTTTCCCCGATTTTAAAGTGTCAAGAGAATTGATTGCCTTGGTCAATAAATATATGTTGGCTGACAAAAATCAATATGCCCCCATGCCCGGCGTACCCGAATTGCGTCAAGCACTGGCAGATAAGATTTTTAAATTGTATCAACGCAAACTCAATCCCGATACCGAAATAACCGTAACCGCCGGTGCTACTCAAGCGCTTTTTACCGCCATTACGGCTTTTGTTGGCAAAGGCGACGAGGCTATAATTTTTGAACCGGCTTATGATTCTTACGACCCCGCTATCAAATTAAACGGCGGTATTACCAAATATATCTCGCTGTCGGCACCGGATTTTAAAATTGATTGGGACAAAGTTGCCGATACCATTACCGCCAAAACCAAATTAATCATTATCAACACGCCCAATAACCCCGGCGGCTTTGTTTTTTCAAAGGACGATATGCTGCGTTTAACCGAAATAACCCGCGATACGGATATTGTTGTCATCAGTGATGAAGTCTATGAACACATCATTTTTGACGGCTTGCAACATCAAAGTGCTTTAAAATTTGATGAGCTGTACCAACGCAGCATAGCCGTATATTCTTTTGGCAAAACTTTTCATGCAACCGGTTGGAAAACAGGCTACGTAGTAGCACCCGAAAACTTGATGAGCGAATTTAGAAAAGTGCATCAATTCAACGTGTTTTCGGTCAATACGCCTATGCAATATGCCCTGGCGGAATATTTGCAAAATGAACAAAATTATTTGAGTTTACCCGATTTTTACCAATCCAAACGCGACTTTTTTGTTCGTCATGTTCAAAAATCGAGGTTTAAAATAATTCCCTCCCATGGCACGTATTTTCAATTGCTGGATTATAGTGCCATTTCGGACATGCCCGAATTTGACTTTGCCGTATGGATGACCAAAGAAAAAGGACTGGCAAGTATTCCGGCTTCCTCTTTTTATCACGACAAGAAAAACCAACAAATATTGCGATTTGCTTTTCCCAAAGAAGAAGAAACCTTGTTAAAAGCTGCTGAAATTTTGAATGCTATATAGTTGAAAGGTAAAAGTTGAAAGCTAAAAGGGGGGAGTGCAGATTATTGGGTAATACCTTGGGTGTTTCTTGGGTGTCTTAGGTGGTTATATGAGTTAAAAGTGCAAAGTTAAAAGTAGGCTGCTGAGTGAATTTTATGATGCAGGAATAAAATTAGTATAAAAGTGACCGAAAAAAAAATAAACCAATGAAAATAAATTTCTCTTTAATTCAAGCCGATTTGGTATGGGAAAATACCCGCGCCAATCTCGAAATGTTTAATGATTTATTAAAACAAGTGCCCTCCGAAACCGAAATTGTTATTCTGCCCGAAATGTTTTCGACCGGATTTACCATGAATGTTCAAAATATCGAAAAACCCGTAGGGCACAAAGCTTTTCAATGGTTGCGAGAAAAAGCCGAAGAATGGCAAAAAATCATTGTGGCAAGTATTTTGTATGAAGAAAACGGACGATATTACAATCGTATGTTTTGGATGCAACCCGACGGCAATTTTGAATATTACGACAAACGCCATTTGTTTCATCAAGGCGGTGAAGATAAAGTGATGACCGCCGGACAACAAAAAACCATTGTTCGTTATAATGATGTTAAATTTTTATTGCAAATTTGTTACGATTTGCGTTTTCCGGTGTGGAGCAAAAATAATTTTGACCAAAAAACGGCTACATACGATTATGATGCCATAATTTATATTGCCAATTGGCCCGAAAGTCGCAAACAAGCCTACATGAACCTGCTCAAAGCCCGTGCTATCGAAAACCAAGCCTTGATATTATGGGTAAACAGGATAGGGACTGACATTCAAAACAACATGCACTCCGGTGATACACAGGCAGTTGATATGTTTGGTAATATGATGACCATAGCGCCGGCAGGAACCAAAAAAATACTTTCGTTTTCATTTGATTTTAATCAAATACATGATTACAGAAATCAATTTAAAGTAGGTATGGATTGGGACAAATTTAAAATTTATTAACAGTAAATGTTATTTGCATAAAAAATATTTGTATTTTTGTAAGTTATTAATAAAAAAGGTTATATGAAAATTTTATATTTTGTCTTTTTATCATTTTTAAGTTTAGGATTACAAGCTCAATTAGTTAATAAGGGAGATTTGAAAATTATGCCGGGAACTACATTGTACGTATCCGGTATTGATGTTACCAATGATAACGGAACCAATCATATTTGGTCTAATGACGGTAACTTTATTTTTAAAGGTGATAATTTTACCAACAATGGCACAATGGATGCCGATGGTACAGGCACAACAGAGTTTAGTGGTGCTAATTTGCAACATATTCTAGGCAGTGAAATCGCTTATTTTCATAACTTGAATATTAGCAATGCTAATAATTCTGTTTTTCAAGAAGCTTTTGTTGATGCAGATAATTTGACCCTTAATGACGGTGCGGCAGATTTTGATTATAGAGTTTTTACCGATTATTCTTTAACTGTAAATGATAATGTTACATTAAACGGAGATTTACGTTTGAGTGGCACTTCACAGTTATTGCAAACACATGCCGGAACAACAGCTAATACAGGAGATAAGTATATTTGGATAGATCAACAAGGGACAACCAATCAGTATTGGTATAACTATTGGTCGGCACCGGTCAATCAAAATGGCGTTTGGAAAGTGCGTATGTTACGTGACGGCGCCCAAGGTGATGATACTGATCAAAGCAAATATCCTTTAATTAATATTGTTGATAATAGG
Source organism: Flavobacteriales bacterium (assembly GCA_027066995.1). GTDB lineage: Bacteria > Bacteroidota > Bacteroidia > Flavobacteriales > Flavobacteriaceae > WGBX01. The sequence continues at coordinate 9,137 of JAMOMQ010000079.1, read as the reverse complement.
AATGCTACCAGTGACTTGCCGGCCCAGAGTCATCCGGTTTATTTAAATGCTTACTGGATGTGGTCGTTTCCTAATGGCCCCGATGGTAGTTATACCGGTTGGGTTCATATCAAACAAAACGGAGCGCTCAATCCTGGTGAAGGCTATACCATGAAAGGCCCCGGAGTTGATGCCAATTTAAATTCTGCCAATGGAAGCAATACGACGGAATATGACAGCTGGACTTTTGCCGGATTACCCAATGACGGTGATTATAGTTTGCATATCGATCCTGCCCATGATTATTTGATTGGAAATCCTTATCCCAGTGCATTGGATGCTGATCAATTTATTAAAGATAATATTTCCAGTGCAAACGGTGGTAATAACACCGATGATATTTTTAACGGAACTTTGTACTATTGGGAGCATACAGGTGGTAATGATCATTTTGGCGCAAATTATCAAGGGGGCTATGCTACTTATACTTTATCAGGCGGGGTTGCAGCCACTTCTTGGACAGGTAGTGGTAATACGGTTGGTACAAAAACACCTGAGCGTTATATTCCCGTAGGACAAGGTTTTACAGTATGGGCAGAAGATTCTAATGATGGCGGCGAAATTTTATTTAATAATGCCCAAAGAAAATTTAAAAAGGAAGCTGACAGCAGTGTTTTTATCAGACCGGTAACTTTAACTGACATCCGTTTGGGATTAAATACACCACTTGATTATCACCGGCAATTATTGTTGGCAGCAAGACCAAATACTACCGATGGTATTGATACCGGTTGGGACGGCCCTAACTTTGATGGTGATTATCCTGGAGCAGATATGTATTGGATTATTAATAACCGAGATTTTATAATACAAGCTGTACCACAAATTACCGAATACTCAGGATTCCCTTTAAAAGTGGTTATGGCAACAGATGATGTTGTAACTTTTAATATTGATAGTGCAGATAATTTACCTTCAGATATATCACGTTTTTATATTCATGATACATATATGGGAACTTACAATGAAATTTCAACTACAGATTATTATGAAATTTTCTTAAAAGCCGGCACTTACGACAGTAGATTTGAACTAGTCTTTAAAGACCCTACAGTGTTATCAGATAATCTTTTGTCTTTGAATCATATTAGCAGTTATTTTGATGCCAATACCCAAGAAATAGTGATTTTAAATAACAAGGAACAAGCCATTGATTATATAGCATTATATGCTTTAACGGGACAAGAGATCTATGCTGATAATAATACTACAAACGCAAGGCAAATACGTTTTAAAGCTCCGGTAGCTAAAGGTGTCTATTTGTTAGAAGTAAAATCAAACAATAAAAAATATAACAATAAATTGATTATCAAATAAAATATAGAATTTTAAATATAGAAGGGAAGTCAATATTTTTGACTTCCCTTTTTTGTTAAGAGGTATTATATGATAATTATTAAGGTTATTCCGGCTTAAAAGGATGTCAAATCTATAACTTTAGATTTAATATTTTTTTGCAATATTTAAATGCATTTGTCATAAACATTTTCACCGATTTAATAAAATCAGTAGCGGAGATTAGTCGGGATGACAGGATTTGAACCTGCGACCTCTTCGTCCCGAACGAAGCGCGCTACCGGGCTGCGCTACATCCCGAGGGAGAACATACATAAGACAGCATTTGTCTTTTGATGTGAGTTATTATACTTTTCAAATATACCAATAAAAACCATTTTACAAGCGTAAAATGGTTTTTTTATTAAAATGGTCGGGATGACAGGATTTGAACCTGCGACCCCCACGTCCCTAACGTGGTGCGCTAACCGGGCTGCGCTACATCCCGAAAAAAGTAGTGCAAATTTAGAAAATATTTTTAAATAAAAACCTTTTTATATGAAAAATATTTTAATTTTTATTTAAGTTTTTGACTTTAAGTAAATTGAGTTCTTTAAATAAAAAAATCCTATTTTAATTTGCAAATCCCTAATAATATTTCTTATCTTTGCAACGGCAAGTCCTACACGACTAGCTCCCTCTGAATCCCCCAGGGCAGGAATGCAGCAAGGGTAGGAGGTTGTAGCAGTGCGATGTAGGTAGCTTGCCATTTTTTTTGCTTTAAACTTGCCATTGTGGCACTTTTTATCTAATTTAGATTTTATAAATATTTATAATGAATACTTCACCTAAGATTGTTTTTCTGACCGGAGCTACCGGAGGTTTAGGTTCTGCCATTGCAAGTTTTTTATCTCAACACAACTATAAAGTTTACGGAACAGGCAGAAAAAAAATTGATTCTGATAATTTTGAATGGATTCCTATGGATTTAACAGATAGAGATACTGTCCAAAATGCGGTTGATTATGTTTTGAAAAAAGAAAAACGAATTGATATTCTCATTAACAATGCCGGTATTGGTATAACAGGCAGTGTTGAAGAAACCGGTTTGAATGATATAAGACGGGTTTTTGAAGTCAACTTTTTTGGATTGCTTGATGTTATACAACATGTTTTGCCGGTGATGCGTCAACAGAAGTCTGGTTTAATTATCAATGTTAGTAGCATAGCCGGTTATACGGGATTGCCATTTAGAGGTGTATATTCAGCCACCAAAGCATCCGTGATGCGAATTTCCGAAGCTTTGAGTAGTGAAGTTAAACAGTTTGGAATTAAAGTGGTTGATGTAGCTCCCGGTGATTTTAAAACCAATATTGCACAAGGACGAATTTATACCGGCTTAAGTCCAGAATCACCTTATTTTGACGATTATCAACGGGTTTTGAGAATGATAGATGATGAAGTTAATAATGGCCTTGAACCTGATGTGTTGGGACAAAAAATATATAGAATGACAACAATAACTTCGCCTAAGTTACGCTATAATATAGGTTTGTTTTTACAACGGATGACACCCTATATTAAATGTATTTTGCCGGGTCGTTTTTTTGAAAAATTAATCAATAAACATTATAAAATGAAATAAGAGGCTGTCTCAAGAGAATGAATTATTTGTTATTATAAGTGAATTCATTAACTTGAAAGTCAATACCTTAATAATTTGCTTTTTATCAAATTATCTGAATATAAACATTTTTGAGACAGCCTCTTATAAATATCTCAGCTTTATTCTATTTTTTTATAAATTGCTGAGTAAAATTTTGGTCTTTCGTTTTTATATTATAAAAATATACACCCTTTGATAAGTCGTTGAGCTTTATTTGCAGTTGATTTTCTCCGCTATGCAAATTAAATGTTCGTTTAGTAACAATCCTACCTTTTAAATCCATGATTTGTATTTTAATATCTTCCGGTTTAATAGCTTTTATTTTAAAATTTAATTGGTTATTGGCCGGTATCGGAAAAGCCATACTTCTCTGGATATTTAAATTATCGGTAGTTCCGGATGGATAATGTAACATAACATTGTCAAGCCATAAACTATTGCCGGGGTAGCCTCCTGAAAAGGCTACAAATAGTAAAGTATCTACCGGACTGTTTAAATTAATTGGCAAATCAACATGTTGATAACCGGTTTGAGATTGATTATAACTTTGTCCGAATTCGTCAACTTCTTGACCGTTGTTTTTAAATATAACAGCTACTCTGGGTTCAAAACGGGCAAAACCGGCAATGTTAACTTTATAATCCCACGAAACTCCTGTTGGAATAGTGGTTACAGCCATGCCTCCGTCAAAAGGCCATGAACCTATGTGACCATTAGATAAAACCCCGATAATGGTATCTTGTTCTTGATTTATCACCGTATTTAATTTAATCGCATAATTACCATCTGTGGCATCACTGACTTTTTCTATACTCAGAGGATTTGTTGTAATATCCCATTGAAGTGATGTTTCAAAACTATCGGGAGAATTTATCTCTCTTGAATCCCATAATTCAAAACTATGATTGGGTGGTAGTGTCGTCAATTGATTGCCAGCTTTAAAAAATAAACTGTCTAACTGTATCCAACTACCGGTTTCCATATTAACTTCTTCAATAGCATTGGAACTGGCGGCGCCTAACATTAAGGTATCTGGTATTATACCTGTAGGCATGTGGGTGGGGTAACAAAAGCGTGTCCAATTGTTAGTATTTTTATCGGCACCGAATTTATAGACGCCTCCTCCAATCATATTACCGTTATTTTTAAAAATAGTTACTAAAAGTGCCGAATCTTGATCTACTACATGTGCTTTGTAATAACCGCATATAGAATCTACATGTTCTGTATAAGGACTGCCACCCACAAAATGATCGGGGTCAAAATTGATAAAATAACCGACTTGCACTTCATTGTCTGCATCCAAAGAGCTTTCCAGTTTTACCGCATAATGACCGCTGTAAGCATCGGTCATTTGCTGAATGTTATTGTCATTTAAGCCTTCATCATTTGAGTCAAAATATTCATGTAGCGATTTGAGTTGTGCAGTCATCCAGTTTTCAAAACTGTGATTGGGAATTTGAGGATTTTGGGCATAAATATTACCCCAAGCAATCCATAAAATAATAAAGGTAAATCTTTTCATAAGTTATAATTTTTTAGGATTCCAATTAAAATTACAATGTCAAATATGGCAAAAACAATGATTTCGATCATTTTTTTTGTTTTTCTCATGATATAAGTAAGTCGTTAAACTGGCAGAAATGATTATCTTTGTTTGATTTTATAATCGAAATTTAAAAATGTATAACCATTTATAAAATATTAAAATGAAATATGATGTTATTATATTAGGGAGTGGCCCGGGCGGTTATGTTACGGCTATTAGAGCTGCTCAGTTAGGCTTTAAAACCGCTATTGTAGAAAAAGAAAATTTAGGAGGAGTGTGCTTAAATTGGGGATGTATTCCTACCAAAGCCCTATTAAAGAGTGCACAGGTTTTTAATTATATTAAACATGCCGGAGACTTTGGTGTTAATGTTGCGGAACCACAAGCAGATTTTTTCAAAATGGTAGAACGCAGTCGTGAGGTAGCCGGCAGTATGAGTAATGGAGTAGAATTTTTGATGCGTAAAAACAAAATTACCGTAATCAAAGGTTTTGGCAAACTGTTACCCGAGAAACAAGTGGAAATATCTCATGAAGACGGATTGACTTCCATAATTAGTGCCAAACACATTATCATTGCTACCGGAGCACGTGCTCGTGAGTTGCCAAATTTGCCTATAGACGGTGAAAAAGTGATAGGTTACCGGCAAGCCATGACTTTGTCCAAGCAACCCAAGTCAATGATAGTGGTGGGATCGGGAGCCATTGGGGTCGAATTTGCTTATTTTTATAATTCAATAGGAACCCAAGTAACCATAGTCGAATATCTTGACAGAATTGTGCCTTTAGAAGATGAAGAAGTTTCTAAACAATTGACCAGATCTTTTAAAAAATCTAAAATTAAAGTAATGACTTCTTCCGAATTGTTATCTGTAGATACATCCGGAGAAACAGTTAAGGCTGTGATAAAAACCAAAAAAGGAGAGGTAGAATTAGAGGCCGACGTGGTTTTGTCAGCAGTCGGTATAAAGTCTAATATTGAAAATATAGGTTTGGAAGAAGTTGGTATTGTTGTTGATAAAGACAAAATTGTAGTCAACGATTACTACCAAACAAACATACCCGGCTATTATGCCATTGGCGATGTGATAGCCACACCGGCTTTGGCGCATGTAGCCTCGGCCGAAGGTATTACTTGTATTGAAAAAATTGCCGGATTAGACCCTGAACGTATAGATTATAATAATATTCCGGGCGCTATTTATACCAATCCTGAAATATCCTCAACCGGTTATACCGAAAAGCAAGCCTTAGAAGCCGGTCATGAAATTTTGGTTGGCAAATTTCCGTTTACTGCCAGTGGTAAAGCCAAAGCTGCCGGGCATATCGAAGGTTTTGTCAAAATTATTATTGATAAAAAATACGGAGAAATTTTAGGAGCTCATATGATTGGTGCTAACGTTACCGAGATGATTGCAGAAATAGTAGCAGCCAGAAAAGCGGAAGCTACCGGACACACTTTGTTAAAAAGTATTCATCCGCACCCTACTATGAGTGAAGCTGTTATGGAAGCGGTAGCCGATGCTTACGGAGAAGTAATTCATTTGTAAAACAAATAGAAGCAAAACAAATTAAAAAAATGATGTATATTTGTTTAAATTTTTAAAAACACAACATATATGGCTTATAATTTATTGAAAGGAAAACGAGGGATTATTTTTGGAGCTTTGGATAGTAATTCTATTGCTTGGAAAGTAGCGGAAAGAGCTCACGAAGAAGGTGCAAAATTTGTTTTAACCAATGCTCCCGTTGCCTTAAGATTGGGAACTATAAATGAATTAGCGGAAAAAACAGGTAGCAAAGTTATACCTGCAGATGCCACCTCAATGGAAGATTTGAACAATTTAGTTGATGAGGCTCTCAAAGAATTGGGCGGTAAAATTGACTTTGTATTGCACTCCATAGGTATGTCTGTCAATGTAAGACGCGGTAACCATTATACCAATCAAGATTATAAATATACAACCATAGGTTGGGATGTATCTGCTTTATCATTTCACAAAGTGATGAACGTATTATATAATAAAAAAGCGATGAATGAATGGGGAAGTATTGTTGCACTGTCTTATATAGCAGCGCAACGCGTTTTTCCCGACTATAATGATATGGCTGACAACAAAGCCTACTTGGAATCCGTAGCACGTAGTTTCGGTTATTTTTTCGGACGCGATTTTAAGGTGCGTGTCAATACCATTTCACAATCACCGACACCTACTACTGCAGGTAGTGGCGTAAAAGGTTTTGACGGATTTTTAAATTATGCAGAAAAAATGTCGCCACTTGGCAATGCTACCGCTTTGGAATGTGCCGATTATACCATTACCTTGTTTTCCGATTTGACCAAAAAAGTAACCTTGCAAAATTTATTTCACGATGGAGGTTTCTCAAAAATGGGAATTAGTGATGAAGTCATGCAGATCTTTAATGACAACGCCGGAGAAGGAAAATAAAACATATTAATTTTATTATTAGAAAACTGTCCGGTATTGTCCGGGCGGTTTTTTTTAATCAATTTGCTATTGAAATAATATTTTAATCTATTAGACTCATGTCATCTGTTAAAATACACCCCGAATTTCGTTTAAACGGAAAGAAATTTTCTTCTTCAGGGACTGTTTTATCTTATGTCAAGAAATATTTTTCTTCTCATTATCTTTTTTTACAAGATCTTTTTAATACAAATGAATATATCAAAGTATATACATCAGGGTCAACCGGTCTGCCAAAAGAAATACAAATAAAAAAGCTTTTTATGCTCAATAGTGCGCGGCAAACCATTGATTTTTTTGGACTAGATCCCGGCACAAGGGCTTTGTTAAATTTGTCACCGGACTATATTGCCGGTAAAATGATGTGGGTGAGGGCTTTAACAGGTGGTTGGCAGCTCGATGTAATCTCTCCGGAAAATAAAATCATCAATAAACAATTGCTTAATAATACTTATGATTTTGGAGCCATGGTGCCTGTTCAAGCCAATTATAATCGTCAATTGTTACATAAAATAAATCAATTGATTATTGGAGGTGGAGCGGTTTCCCCATCATTATTTGATTTTATATCAAGTGCTTCTAATAAAATTTTTGCCACTTACGGGATGACCGAAACTGTAACCCATATTGCTGTTAAACCTTTGAGTAACGGGGCCTATGAACAATTTTATAATCAAGACTTGCAAAAGGATAGTTATCGAGTGTTTGATTCAATTACCATATCAAAAGATGACAGAGGTTGTTTGGTTATAGAAGCACCGCATTTGTCAAATGAAAGGGTGGTTACCAACGATTTGGTTCAAATACTTGATAAAAGACATTTTAAGTGGTTGGGGCGCTATGATAATATTATTAATAGCGGTGGTATAAAATTTATACCTGAACAGATAGAAGAAAAAATAAAAGATTTGTTACCCAATGCCTTTTTTATTGCCGGCTTGCCCGATGAAAATCTTGGACAACAAATAGTTATGCTTGTAGAAGGCAGAGTTGACAAATTTTTGTTACAAAAAGCCTTTGACAAGGTTTTAAACAAGTTTGAACGTCCTAAAAAGATTATTGAAATAGACCGTTTTTTGCGTGCCGGTAACGGTAAAATAAGACGCCGGCAAATTTTAAATGGGTTACGAGAATAAATTATTAAAACCACGCTGACTTTCAGTAGTTTAGTTAGTGAGTTCCAAAGTTTGTAATAAATTTATTTTATAACAAGTATAAAAATAAATAATTGATTTTTTATTTATAAAAGTAACAAAAGTTATATTTTTGTATTCTAAAAAAAATAGTTATGACTAAATCAGAAGCCATAGAGCAAGTAAGAAAAGCAAAAACAGGGCATAAAAAATGGATGTCTTATGCTAAGGCCATACACATGGGTATTAAAGTAGACCAAGATGCGGTCCCCATGATGGAAACTGAATGTTCTTTTGGAAAATGGTATTATGGAGAGGGACAAATTTTCTCTGAAATGGATTCGTATCAAGCCATTGAAGAGCCTCATGAAATGTTGCATCAAACTTATATGAAATTGTTTAAAGCCAGAAAAAAACCACTTAAAACAGGCTTTTTTGTGTCAAAAAACAAAGCTATCAATGAAAAACAAAACCATTTGGATACTTTGATGAAACAACTCAATCATGTGTCTCAGATATTAATGGATAACTTGAAAGAATTTGAAAGCGATTTGAAAAATATGAGTGATTTGGAATTTAGACAATTACAGTAATTATTTTTTTTTGTAATTAATCAATATTTTTACTTTTTCTATTAGATTGGATATCTGAACAAATTCGCCGTCATTATGGGCTTTATAACTCAAGTAGATGCCCAATGGTAATAAAACAAATGTAGCTAACCATGCCCCGAGGTAAGGCGGAATACCGCCTTCTTCGGCGGCATTTTTTCCTAACATGCTTAATATATAGTAAGTTACAAAAATAACAACCCCAAAAACAACAGAGACCCCAAAACCACCTTTTTTGATTATGGCCCCCAAAGGAATGCCAACCAAAAACATGATAATAACCATAACAGGATAGGTGAATTTTTCTGATAAGGCATGTATATATTTGTTGGTTCTGATTTTTTGGTGGTAGAAATTATCGGTTTTTCTTTTGGTA
>JAMOMQ010000078.1 GCA_027066995.1 Flavobacteriales bacterium | reverse complement strand
TCTTTACAAAGAAATCATTCAAAAAATATATTGCAACAATTATACCAAAACACTGATAATGAGTAAAAAATTAACAAAGCGAAGCGAAGATTATTCAAAATGGTATAACGAATTAGTCGTTAGAGCCGGATTAGCAGAGAACTCGGGCATACGGGGTATGATGGTCATCAAACCTTACGGATATGCCATTTGGGAAAAGATGCAAGCCCAACTGGATAAAATGTTTAAGGAAACCGGACACGAAAATGCTTATTTTCCACTGTTAATACCCAAATCGTATTTTAGCAAAGAAGCCAAGCACGTGGACGGATTTGCCAAAGAAGCTGCCGTAGTCACCCATTACAGATTACGCACAACGGCAGACGGTAAAGGTATAGAAGTGGACCCTGCGGCTAAACTTGAAGAAGAGCTGATAATACGACCTACTTCCGAAACCATTATTTGGGATACTTATCGCCGCTGGATACAATCGTATCGTGATTTGCCTATTTTGGTCAATCAATGGGCAAATGTGATGCGTTGGGAAATGCGCACCCGCTTGTTTTTACGCACCGCCGAATTTTTGTGGCAAGAAGGACATACGGCTCACGAAACCCGTGATGAAGCTGTAGCCGAAGCCCAACAAATGTTGCATGTGTATGGCGAATTTGCCGAAAAATTTATGGCTATGCCGGTTATCAAAGGTGTTAAAAGTGAAAGCGAACGTTTTGCAGGCGCCGAAGATACCTATACCATTGAAGCCTTGATGCAAGACGGTAAAGCCTTACAATCTGGGACCTCACACTTTTTAGGACAAAATTTTGCCAAAGCTTTTGATGTTAAATTTTTGTCACGCGAAGGAAAACTCGAATATGTTTGGGCAACCTCATGGGGTGTATCAACCCGCTTAATGGGCGCTTTGATTATGACCCATTCCGATGATAACGGCTTGGTATTGCCTCCCAAATTGGCTCCCATTCAGGTGGTAATCATTCCTATTTACCGCAAAGCCGAACAGCTCAAAGAAATCACTGCCAAAGTAGATGAAATTATGTCCAAGCTTAAAGCCAAAGGCATCAGTGTCAAGTTTGACGACAGTGATAACTACAAACCCGGGTGGAAATTTAACGAATACGAACTCAAAGGTGTGCCGGTGCGGTTGGCGGTCGGCCCGCGTGATTTGGAAAACGGCACCGTTGAAGTTGCCCGCCGCGATACTTTAACCAAAGAAATTGTTTCTATGGAAAATATAGACGATTATATAGAAAAATTACTCGATGAAATTCAACAAAATTTGTTTAAAAAAGCTGAAACCTATCGTAATGAACACATAACCAAAGTGGAAAGCTTTGACGAGTTTAAAGAAGTTTTGGAAAACAAAGGCGGTTTTATTTCGGCACATTGGGACGGAACACCCGAAACCGAAGAAAAAATAAAAGAACTGACCAAAGCTACCATTCGTTGTATTCCATTAGATAATGAATTGGAAGAAGGTGTGGATATGCTAACAGGAAAACCATCTAAACAACGGGTGCTATTTGCAAAAGCGTACTAGTATTAGTTGGAATGCTAAAATGAAGAATGAAGAATGAAAAATGAAGAATGAAAAATGAAGAATGAAAAATGGATAATGAAAAATGAAAAATAGAATTAAGAATGAAAAATAAATTTGATTAAGTTGCAAAAAACGAATGTCATAGTAGATAAGTCATATGATTTTGCGAAGAAAATAGTAAAGCTTTACATCTCTTTGACCAAAGAACATAAAGAATATGTTTTATCTAAACAGATATTACGATCTGGGACATCTATTGGGGCTAATATCCAAGAAGCACAAGGCAGTTTCAGTAAAAAAGATTTTATTTATAAATTTCAAATCTCACTTAAAGAAGCCAGAGAAACCCATTATTGGTTACGTTTGTTAAAAGACACCGGTTTTATCCAGGAAAATCAAGCAGAAGAACTATTAAATGATGTAAAAGATTTGATTAACATTTTAACAGCCATTTTAATCAGTGCAAAAAAATAGTTTTCACCAAACTTATAATCTTTGATTGTTCTTAATTTTTCATTTTTAATTCTTTATTTCATATAACATGCTCAAAGACAATTTCATCCACCATCTCGAAAACACTTGTAGTGAAATAGAAGGTAAACCGGTCAAGTTGCGTGCTTACGAAAAAATTTACGGTGGAGACATCAATCAAGCATACCGGTTGGCAATGACCGATACCGATTATTTTATCAAAATCAATGCGGCGGATAAATTTGATATGTTTGACAAAGAAGCCAAAGGCTTACAATTACTGACCCAGTCGCAGTCATTTGTAATACCCGAAGTATATGAAGTAGGCGAATTTGAAAACCAATCTTATATTTTAATGGCATATATACCTTCGTTGGAAAATGGCGAACACCCCGAGGATTTTGCACAAAAGTTGGCGGCTTTGCACCAAAACACAGCGGATTATTTCGGTCTGTCATTTGACAATTATATAGGTAGTTTGCCACAAAAAAATACCTACCATACGCAATGGGTCGATTTTTATATACTCAACCGGTTACAACCGCAAATTGATTTGGCCAAAGATATTATACCTAAAGAAATGCTTCGCCGGTTTGACAAATTCTATCAGAAATTACCGGAAATACTGCCGTTAGAACAACCTGCCTTGCTTCATGGCGACTTGTGGAGCGGCAATTATTTTTACAATTTGCAAGGTCAAGCGGTGGTTTTTGATCCGGCTGTTTATTACGGACACCGCGAAGTAGATTTAGCCATGATGCGGCTTTTTGGCGGTTTTAATCCGAACATTTATGTCTTGTATAACGAACTATTTCCCTTACAACCCGGCTGGCAAGAACGGGTGGGGGTTTACCAGCTTTATCCGTTATTGGTTCATGTCAATTTGTTTGGAAAATCATATTTGAACGGTATTGAAGAAGTATTGAAAGGTTTTGTGTAGCTACACAAAACCCTTACATAACATGAGAAAACTGAACTTATTATTCCCGTTTTTCTAATAAATAAACATAACGTATTTTACCACCGATAACCGCTTCAGTATAATTAACATATTTCCAGTTATTTTTATACATAAAATTAAGTGCATCTATCATGGAATTAAATTTTTTGAAATTATCTAATCAAAACTAAAAGATGTCTCAAAAGAAATTTCAATTATATTTTTCCAATGTTTTAAGTTGTTGATATAAATTACTTGTGTTGTAATCAATCTTTTCGAGACATCTTTGAGTAAGTAAATACAGATTATAATTTTTTAATGAATTAACTCATATTCAAATGTTTTATTATCACCTGCTTGTAATGTGAACTTCTTATTTGGATCATTGTTTGAAACCCTATATTGAACTCCGTTAATTGTATGATCTGCTATGACATCATATCTTGCAGGTTTAAGATTGTCAAAAATGGCCTTCCCATTACTATCAGTATCTCCACTTATTTCATCACCAGCATTTTCACCTGTTTCTTGTTCAAGATATAACCAGTCAATATGGCTAACACCTACACCGTTAATTTTGAATATTAATGTTACTTTTGCTGTGCCATTTTTTTCATCATCATTATCATCTTTTTTACAATTCGATAATGAAAATAGAATAATGGCACTTAATAATATTTTAATAAATAATTTTTTCATATTAATTAATTTTAAAGTTACACCTACTTCAGGGTTTTATAGTCGGCTTTTCGGCTTATTCCCGACTTTTTAATATTTGTTTAGATTACAATTTATAAAACCTAAATTGGTATATTTATTATATGTAAATTTTCAACCTTTATAAATCGCACCAACCTTTATTAAGGTAGTATTATTTTTTTTATCGTTGTTTTGTTCTTTTTTAATTTATGAACAAATCAATAACGGATTTAAAATTGTGAAGTATTGTTGATATTTTTGTTGCTACTGCCACACTTTAACCGTTATTTATTGCTCATAACATATTTAGAATACCTACTCCAATTTAATTAAATTGGTCTTATAATTTGTAACAAACTTTATATTATTTTCTTGTATTTTTTTCTATTTCGAGAATGACTTTGATTAATTCAGCAAATCCTATGATGGTTAAACTAATTATACTTATTCCTATGCCTAATTGAATTTGCATCATATCAGAAGAACTGAAACGGTGATGAGGTAATTGAGGTTCATATATCCCTTGATACAAGATAAAATAACCGATACCTATAATTAAAAGAATGTATGCAAATAATTTTAATACATTACTTAAGTTTTTTAAAACCGGGAACTTTTCTTTCATAATAGTAAAATGTTTAATAAATTGAAATTTTTTTCTAAATTATAAATTGAATAAAACACCAAATTGTATCGTATAAGTTCCTCCTCTGCTATGTCCAATTTTTTCTTCTGTTATCAAATATTTAGCTTCTCCTAATAATTTAATATTGTCGCTTATGGCATAATTTAGCCCGCCTCCTACATCAAAAAGAGTTGCATCACGTTTAAAATCAGTTACAACAACAACACCTGCTAAAGGATAAAAATTTAAGGCATCTTTATCACCGAAATTGTATTGTGCATCTAGATTAAACAAAAATGCATCGGAATATTTGGCTAATGAATGCTCTACAGAAGGTGAAATACTAAAAGAATCACTTAAAGGAATTTCAGCATTGACAAGTGCCGATGTAAAACCATCGTAAATACCTAAACCGGCACCTATACCAACTTGACTATAACCATTCATTGTTATGCCAAAAAACAATAATGAAAGAAAGATAATTTTTTTCATAATAAATAAAATTTTAAGTTATGCCTACTTCAAAATTTTATAGTCGGCTTTTCGTCTTATTCCCGACTTTAATTTAAGATGTAACAATAAAAAGTTTTATATTAAAAAGTTAATTTTGAACAGCTTAAAATAAACTTTTATAAATAACTGTTTGGGGTTTAGATTTAAAATATGATTTTGCAATTTCTTTCATGATATCCAAGCGATACTTTTCCATCTTAATATTGTCGTTATATCTTTTTTGTATTCTGTCCCATTCTTTTTTTTCTTTGGCATCAATCTTAGCTGCCGATTGATTGATTAGAGTTTTTGCTTCTTGTCCGCAAGGAGACTCCGGATCAATATATTGTAAATAATACAAAGCATCTCTATAACTATTAGCGGCTAATTTTGCTTTTGCCTTCATGATGTTTCTTTTACATTGATCTTTTTGATAAGCTTTGTATGCTTGAACAGACTTATCTTGTATTCTTGCATAACACTTTTGTGCTTCCCGAGGTATAGTTGAAAGGATTGCGATAGCTTTTTGATACTGTTTCATTTTCATTGCCATATCTGAGTCAGCTATATATTGATTACAATTATTTTCATAATAATTGATAATTTTTTGTTTGCCGCTTTCGATAAACTCTTTTAGTTTTTTATCTCTAGTTGATATTTTTGATATGGCATTTATAATAGCCTTTTCTTTACTTAATCCGGCGCCTGAAATAGATGTAACATAAGAAGAAAAGACACGTCCGGTTTTATATTGTTTAATAAATAAATTAAAATCAGCATTTATTTGATGTATATTTCGCATTCCCTCTATAACGTTATCATCATAGATTTCAAATTTGGGATAAATAAGAAAATCATTAGTGTATCCTTGTCCGGATATACCGTTTTGTGTAACTATATGTTGAATTTTACTTTCTATTTTTGACATAGCTCTTGATGATAGGCCATCAATGTTATCGGGCATGATTATAGAGAGAGATATATTGTTGATGTCGTTAATATCTTTTGTTTTTTGAGCAGATAAGCCTAGGCTACATATAATTAATAATAATATAAAATTTGTTTTCATAATAAGATTTTTATAATAAAATAAGTTCTATTTTTCCTTCGGATACAACTCCTTTTTTTACATCTAACCCTAAGGATTTAGCGTATTTTCTTAATTTTCTTAAAACTTTACTCGCTTTATAATTTCTACCTCTTTGATCTCTTAAAGGTATTCTAAACTCATCAATAACCATTTCATTATCAGTTTGATATTGAATGTGATAATTATTTTTATAGGCGTTATCATCTAGCCAATCTTCAATTAATTCAGAAATTAAATCACCATCAGCACCAATTTCATCATTTAAGGTATGTTCGGAATCTTGGTCAATTAATATTTCTATTTTTATGGGGCGACCATTTTCTACAATATCACCAAAAGCTTCATTCATTCTATCTAAAAAGGGTTCGATGCATGATTCAATTGCTTTCTCGGAAAGTTTGGCAATATCATCTGTATAAAATTTGCCAGAATCTCCTGTTTTATTAGATAAGGAAAGACTAGTTGAGGTGTCATATGCTTGTAAAATTACTTTTACAGAATTACCAGATGGCGATTTTTGAACAAATACTTCTGTGTCCACCCATATATCGGCTCCACTCATTTTAATAGCCATTGTTTTAATATCCGTTTTCATATTACTGTTAAGTTTTATGCTATTTTCAGCATTTTTCAGCATTTGAACAAAATCCTTTGTTTCAAAATTTCTTTTGTCAAAAGCTTCTTTTACCTTTGAAATAGCTATTCTCTTGTTAAAATCATTTTCTAAAACGGTTCTGATATCTTCACCTTCTTTAGTATGTGGAACTACCACTATTGAGGGTTGTGCTTGTTTAACATTTTGTCCAAAAACATTAGATGTAATTATTGCGACTATTAATAATAATATAATTTTATTCATAATTTTTATTTTAAAATCCGAAACTTCTTATAACATGATGGTTTTCCAAATCTTTTTTTAAGGACATTAAATTGATTTTTATATCCTTAACAACCGTGACTAAGCCTTTATTTTTTTGTGGAGGCGATGCCATAAAGCTACTCATGATAAATGAAAGATACCGGCTATCAAAAAAATCCTTTAAATATTGAGGGCTGTTACTATAGGCTTTATTTTCATCTATACCTATAAGAGGTTTTTCAACACCGGTATTGGGGATGCCTCTAAAAAATATTATCTCAAATGCTTTACGTTCTGCGTCATATGCTGCTTGAGATTCATTTTTACCGTATCCTATACTTCTTACTTCAATAGTTTTTCTAGGTTCTTCAGAGATTACACTAACTTGTGCAGTTAATGGTGTTTGAATATTTTTTTTACTACTACAATTTATTGTAAAAATAAGATTAAAAAATATAATTGATAATATTGCTTTTTTGTTCATAAAATTAGTTTTAGTTTTTAGAATAGCAGATTAAATTTGCATTTGCATTAAATTTGGCTAAAATCTCTTTATGGCCTTTCATGACCTTTGCTTCAGAAATTTCATCACCTTGCACTTCTGTAATTTTCAATTTTCCGACCAACAGTTTTCTATCAATTTCTTTATTTCCAACTTTTATTTTTTTAATTTCATATACATCAAAATATTGTCCTTTCTTTACCCCTTTGTTATCTCCTATATCTATTAGAACTGTACGCGCTTTATCTTTTGAAACTTTTGATACTTCTATAATTCTAGTCTCAACCGGGAAATATTTAGCAACAAATTTATCTATGCTTCGCTGCATACCACTTAAAGCATTAAAAAATGCTTTTTGAGGTGTCCCTGCACCTCCTAATGAAGCAGATAATATGGAAGCGCCGAAACCTTGTTTGGCTTTAATCATCTCTGTAGCTAATAATTTACCTGTGGCTACATCTATAACTTTTAATGTCAAGTATATTTTTGCATTGTAACTAACATAACCTTTTTCCGAGACATACTTACTTATAGTAACTTGATTAATAGTACCGGTAACAATTTGTTCTGCTCCTTCTAAACTATTTTGTTTAACTGTTTTTCCATCAATAAAAGCTTCGGATTTTTGTAATTCCTTTTCTTGTTGCAACTTGTCAAAATTTGTTCTATCTACTATTACAAAGCGATTGGTTTTATTAAATGATTCAATAACTTTGTTTTGAATAGCACTAATACCACTTTGATCTAAGTTGCCCGCATTATTTTCAAAGGCGGTAAAAGCAACAACTTTTTTTTGTCCAAATATTGATAGTTGGAATGATAATAAAAAAAGAATAAATATTGTTTTTTTCATAATAATAAGTTTTATTTTGTAACAAAATTAGAATTACATTTATTTATGAAAAATTATTTATGAAATTTGTTGTTATTTTTATGATATTTCCGATGACTTCTATGGTTTTTAAAAAAACAGTAATTTTATAATCAAGAAAATAAATGCAATTATGAGAAATTCCTTTGTTAATTTTAACCGGTGATATGATTTATAAGAAAAATTAATATTTATTAAGAATACAAATATTTCTATTGCATACAAATATTTTTAAATCAAATTACATTAAATCTGATTTGTTTGGAAACAAGACTCTATATTTATTTGAAATCATCAGGTCTCTATCTCTCATGTATTGTTCTTTGGTAATAATTTTGATTTCTTTATTTTTTTTAATCTGAATGATAAGTTCTTCAGGTTTCAAATCATTTTTAAGTAATTTTATTTTCTTTCTTGTCTCTTCATCTATAGTTTCTCTTATAGTATGTCCTTCCCTTTTTTCTTCCTTTACACTAGGTTGTTTAGGCTTTTCTTTAGTGTTTTTAGACAATCCATTTAGTTTCTTTTTTTCTGTGGATTTACTTTCTGTTTTTTTTGTTGTATTATTCGATTTTTTATCATCATTTATTTTTTCCAATATTATATAATAGCCATTAGCGGGTGTATATAAAAAAAATGTTAATGCCAATATTATTAATCTAACAATATATAAAAGAATATTGCCGCTTGCAGCCGGGATTATTTGTACAACCTTCCATCCTTTAGCATTCTCTTTTTTAATTCTTTTATTCAAAGATTTTTGTGGAGATACTCCAAGCATGCCAATTATTCCTCCGGTTAAGGTTACATTTATGACTTTATTAATTTTCAATAGATTTTCATTTGATGTCATTATATCAATATGGTTATCATTTTCTTGAATATCATCGTCTATTTCCGTCTCATTATTGGTAATTAAATTTTTTATGCCTAAAACTATCAAGGCTATGGAAAAAATGATTAGATAATTTTTCGGTACTGAATAAATTCTCAGCATATGTAATATTTCGGGTAGGGTTAAAAATGAGAATAAACC
The DNA here is from genome assembly GCA_027066995.1 of Flavobacteriales bacterium. Classification (GTDB taxonomy): domain Bacteria; phylum Bacteroidota; class Bacteroidia; order Flavobacteriales; family Flavobacteriaceae; genus WGBX01. The sequence goes on along the minus strand of JAMOMQ010000078.1, from coordinate 2,940 downwards.
TATTATTATAAATACGATACCTTTTATTTGATCTTTTTTCATGTCTTAATTTTTTTTTATTAATACCTACTTCAAAATTTTATAGTCGGCTTTTCGGCTTATTCCCGACTTAATAATAAAATCAAGGCAATGTAAATAGTTGCTTGTTTAAGTTAAAATATTTATGAAATTTGTTGTATTTTTAGTGAAATTCTAAATAATATATATGATTTTTAAAAAATGTTTTATTGTAACTAATTTTAATATAAATTTTAATATATTTGTGTAATTAATAATTGTAATTTTTTCTATTTAGTAAAAACTACGTTAAATTCAATGTGTTTGATATTTTTTAAATCAATGATACATCGTCTTTCTTACAAAAATTTTTTTTTATACTTGTTGTTTTCATCTTTTATACTATGGGGACAAGATGCTAAATTGGACAGTCTTAAAAATGAACTAAAACAATCATCTACTACAATCGATTCTTTAAGAAACTATTATTATATAGCCTCATATCAGCTTAAATCAAATAAGCCGGCATATATAGACAGCTTATATGTTTTTGCTAATAAATATAATAACAACCGCTTTCTTATAAAATCTTTTGAACTCAAAAATGAATTATATAAGAAGAAGTATAATCAAAAAAAGTCAATTCAATTTGCAAGGAAGGTGTTTCATTATTCTAAAGACACTTTAGATATTTTGTCAGCTCTAAATTTAATTGGAAGTACTTATCATTACTTCCACAATTATGATAGTGCTTTGGTAAATTATAAAAAAGCAATTAATCTTATAAATGATAACAAATTAACCACTAAAAAGAACTATTATAATATAATATCTGTTCTTTACGGAAATATAGGCTTATCGTATTATAATAAAAACGAGTTAAACAAAGCTATTGACAACTTTATAAACCAAAGTAAATTAGCCGAAAAAGACAATTGTCTTGATGCACAAATGAATGCAGTTAATTATTTGGGATTTTCTTATCTTCGACTTGGGCAATCTAAGAAAACAGAAAAATATTTTTTAGAAGTAATTGCAAATAAAAATAAAATAAAAAACAAAAAATATGTATATAATGCTTATAAAGGTTTGGGAATAAATTTTGGAATGGCAGGGGATTATAAGCAATCAATCAAATACATAACCAAAGCTTTAAACATTGTAAAAGAAACGCATGATATCCGACAAATAATGGATAATTACATCAATTTGTCAATTGCTCATCGTCTTAAAGGAGATGTCCAAAAATCAATAAAATTTTCAGATAGTGCTATTACTGCTGCTAAATTAACAAAGGATAAAAAACTTATTAATCATGCAATCACTATAAAATTAGAAGCACTTCTGAAGATAGGGAAATATAATGAAGCAGATAAATTTATTAATGATTTGTTAAAAAATAAAAAAACGGAAGATGTATATGAACTCACAGAATTATATAAAACAGCCTATAAATTTTTTAAAGAACAAGGTCAATCAACAAAAGCCTTATTATATTTGGAAAAATACAAAAAATATTCTGACTCCATTATTAAATTACAAAGAGACAGTAAAATTTCTCTAATAGAAAACAAATACCAAACCGAAAAAAAAGACAAACAAATATTACAACTAAAAGCAGAGCAAACCAAAAAAGAACTGGCTTTAAATAAAGCGCGACAGGAAAAAATAATTTTAAGCGGCGGCTTATTGGCAGCTTTTTTATTTATGGCTATTTTTTCTTATTACTATAGTCGTAATCAAAAACAAAAAGAGATGATTGAACGATTGCAACGTGAATTACATCATCGTATTAAAAATAATCTGGCGACCATATCAGCCATGGTAGATGAACTAAAAAGGAAATACCGTCACAATGATGAGCTACTGCAAAATTTAAATAATCTGAACTCACGTATTTACAGCATCAATCAAATTCATAAACAATTATATAAACAAGCTGATGTGGCCAATCTGTCTATGAGAAAATATGTTGATCAATTAGCTGGAATGATCAGCACTTCTTTCCAAGACAAACCTGTTATCATTGAAAACCAAATACCGGATAATCTTACTATAAAATCTGATAAATCATTGCTTTTAGGATTGTTGATTAATGAGTTTATAACCAACTCATTTAAACATGCTTTTACAAAGCAACAAACAGGTAAAATACAAATCAAATTTTTAAAAAAAGGTCAAGATTATATTCTTCAAATGATAGATAACGGAAAGGGATTACCTCCCGATTTTGATATGAAAAAAGTAAGAACTTTCGGACTTGATGTAATGCAGTTGTTAACCAAACAATTAAAAGGTAAATTTTATTATGACGGTTCTAATGGAATGATGGTGAAAATTATTTTTCCAGAATAAAAAAATAAACAACATGAGATATGAAGAAACATTTATTAATTGTAGAAGATGAAGCATTAATTTATCGACAATTACGCAATTTTTTGGAAGAACAAAACTTTGATATAGCTGATTATACACCTAGTGTTGATCAAGCTTTAATGCGTTTAAAAGAAAAAAAGCCGGATTTAGTTTTACTTGATATCAATTTACATGGAGCTAAAAGTGGTATTGATTTAGGAAAAATCTTAAAACAACAATTTCAAATTCCTTTTATTTATGTAACCGAAAATAGTGATGATCACACGTTTATCGAAGCATTCACAACAGATTTAGAAGATTTTATAGTAAAAACCAAACCGGTAATAGATGAAAAGGAATTACTGCGTAAAATTATGATTGTTCTTAAAAGAAACGAAAAACAAACGGAAAATAATATTGGTTTAAAAGCTCTGACCAATTATTTGCAAGAGTTAAAAAAAGCTTCTCAAATGACAGTTTCTGAGGTTTTTATAAAATATCAAGATATAAAATTTTTAACCACAGATAGAAAAATATTAAATAATCAAAAAATAATGGCAAATTATGTTTGGTTGATCAATAAAGATA
>JAMOMQ010000077.1 GCA_027066995.1 Flavobacteriales bacterium | reverse complement strand
TTTCATCGACCCTGTGGCTACTCAAAATCATTAATGTATCTTGGGGTAATGCTTTTAAATACTTAAACAACACCACGCGTGCTTCCGGGTCCAAATTGGCAGAAGGCTCATCCATCAATAAAATTTTGGGATTACGTGCCAATGCCAAAGACACCAACAATTTTTGTTTCATACCGCCAGACAATTTCAAAAAGGGTTTGTTTAAATGATTCTTTACATCCAATTTTAAATCGTTGGCAATAGTGACAAATTTTTCTTTATCGGTTTTAGTAATAATAGCAAAGAAATCCATAATCTCTGCAACGGTCATTTTTAACGGCGGCGGTAATTGTGGCACAAAACCTACTTCTTGTAAAATACTTTCTCGTTCGGTTCTAGAATTTTTACCCAAAACACTCAGATAACCCTCGTAAGTATAAAGACCTAATATACAACGTATTAATGTGGTTTTTCCGGCACCATTCTGACCAATCAAAGCAATACGGTCTCCGGCATTAAATTGTACCGTTAAATCTTTAATCACTTTGACCTTATTAAAAGTTTTGGATAAATTTTTTATATCTATTAAGCTATTTGCCATAATCATTTTTTTTAATCCTGTAACAGGACAACCTGTGTTTTATTTAATTAAATGCTATTTTTTAGTATCATCCGGTTTTTCCAAGGGATGTAATTCTTTGGTCTCTTCGACGCTGCCTAAAATATAACTGGGGGCTTTAAAACCGAATGATAAGGCTTCGCCATAACAAATATCAATACACAAGCCGCATTTGGTACAATCACCACCGGTAAAATGCACCTCTTTGGTAGCAGCACCTTTTTTGACAAACCACAATTCGTGCGGCACCAAACATACATCTTGACAATCGGTACAATATCCACATTTATCCAAATCAAATTTGACGCCTATAGGCGATACATCACCGATAAAACTGTAAGTGGTTCCGATAGGGCAGACATAACGGCACCAAAATCGCTTGATACCAAACACTTCAAACAGTAAAATGGCAATCACCCAAATCAATGCCAATCCTGGACCATAAATCATAGAACGTGATAAAATACCAACGGGGTTCAAATCTTCAAAAACCAACTCTTTGGTCAAAAAGGCTAAAAATAAAAAGCCAATCCAAAAGACGTATTTTACCGTAATGTCATAAGTTTTGTCCCGTATTTTTTTCTTTTTGATAAAATATGCCCGCACACGTTCGCCCATTTCGGCAAAAAAGTGGTAAGGACAAACCCATGAACAAAAAGCACGGCCACCTAACAGCCAATAAAAAGTCATGATGACAAAAAAGCCAATCCAAAAATTGGTGGTTAACATGGCTATATAGCCTAAGCGCGATCCTATGACCAATTCTTGTGCCGAGTTAAACGGGTCCATTAAATAAATACCGATTAAGCGCGAACCACTCAAAGAGCCTTCCAAAACCGATAAATCCAAAGCAAAGGAAATAATAAATAACAGGTTGATAAAAATCAAAAAAGCCCAGCGGCGGTTACGCCATTTATGTTTATTTTCGTGACCGTCGTGCCATTCTTTAAAACTAAATCCCAAACGGGCAAAAGGCAATTGTGAGCGGTCTTTAGCCGGTAATGGTTTTCTTTTTTTATCTCGGGTTATTAAATCGTATAAAAAGGACATAATTCAAATTTTTAAAGTTAATTAAGCAAATTGCGGTTCTTTATCAACGGGTTTAACGGTAATAGCAACAGGATTGGTAGGGCAAACCATCTGGCAAACACCACATCCCACACATCCGTCTTTGACTTTAGGCAAAAATTTACCGTCTTCTACTTTATCCAAAACAATGGCTTCATCGCCTAACGGACAATAGACAACACACAAATCACAAATCTTTCTGTTGACTTCGGTTTCTTCTATTCGAATACGTTCTTCTGTTCCCGGGGGGCGCAATAGACCTTTATTGCCATGTCCCAACGTGCCTTTATAACCTTGTCCATGATAGGCCAGGCATTGATTAGGATTTAAGATTTCGGCTTCTCCAATCTTATCCGCCCGTTTCATGGCGGTAATTTGCACCTTAAACGGATTGATTTCCTTAGGGAATCTGCCGTCCGGATATTTTTTATACAAGGGCGCAACGGCCTCATTTCCGGCATGTTTAAAGATTTGAAAATCGATGGCTGCCGTAGGACAGGTTTCGGCACATTGAATGGCATCACAAGAAAAATCACAAGCCTGTACATTGGGATTGATATAGGGTGTGCCATAGGCCAAGCCATCATTCCAATCGGCTAATTTAATAGCATGCACCGGACATATTTGCACACACAAACCGCATTTGATACAAGCAAATAAAAAATCTTTTTCGGCTCGTGATCCGGGGGGTCTTAAAAAACCTTTGTCTCTTAAACTACTTTTGTCTTTAAAATAGTAAGCAGCACTTCCGACAACCGCCAAGGACACTACGGCCGAAGCAGTTGCTTTTAAGAATTGCCTTCTGTTAATTTTGGTATTGGTTGCCGCCATAAGTAAAATTTTTATTTATTGGGATATTCAGTTTCTAATAATTGGTATAAACGTTCCGGTGTCAGCGGATAGTTACGG
>JAMOMQ010000076.1 GCA_027066995.1 Flavobacteriales bacterium | reverse complement strand
GAACAAGTTGAAAAGATGTTGTGCTTCCGAGCAGCAGAAATATTAAATTTACGCGTTTTACAAGTGTAAGGAATTTTAAGCTTTTATGTGAAAAATTATACATTTCTTATCGAACCTCCGATTGTATTATATTGAAATTCAACATTTAAGCGTTTTTCAGCAAGCCCTATTTAGAAGCGGTAGTAAAACTTTAAAATTTTTGCAGTCCTATTCATAATGCACAATAACTTTTTCTACAAAAGGCATTTCCTTTTTGATTTTCTGTTCAATCTCATGCGCTATGTGATGGGCTTCGGACAGAGAATCCGTTTTTAAATCGACATCTAATTGTAAAAATTTATAACTTCCCGAATTGCGACCGGTGATATAATTTATTTTTTCTATTTCAGGATTATCTTTAAGTATATTTTTTACTTTATCGATTGTTTCGTGGTCTACCGAAGCGTCTAACAATACTTTAACGGCTTCTTTTAAAATGTCAAAACCACTATGAAAAATAAAGAATACTACAACTAAAACGGCTATTTTTTCACCCCAAACAACTCCAAAATATTGAAATAAGATACCTGCCAATACAACCAATGCCGTATAAAAATCGGCTTTGATATGTTCGGCATCAGCTTTTAAACTGGGCGAATTGAGTTTTTCTGCCATTTTCTTTTCATAACGGGCATAAAAATAGGTAATTAATACGGTAAGCCCTATAACTATTAAAGCAATACGCAAATCTTTTATAGGCGAAGCTTCTCCGAAAAAAACATCTTTGGCTATTTCATAGCCGGCAAAAAAGATGGCAAAGGCACTGACTAATGCCACTAAATTTTCAACTTTATATAAGCCGAAAGGAAAGCTTTTAGATTTTTTATTAGATATGATAATGCCGGCATACACACTTGCAGATGCTGCCAAATCTGATAATGAATGCACACCGTCAGCCAATAAAGCCGCACTCCCCGAAATTATACCGCCTGCAATCTTAATCAATGAAAGAGTTAAGTTAACCCCTATAGAATATAAAGATATTTTCTTTTTTTCTTTAAAATTGAGATTTTTGGTTGCTTGTGCATTCATAATATATTATTAATTTGATTCCATTTGATAGTTTCATTAATCCCTTTTTCAAGGTCATATTGGGGCGCAAAATCAAAATCTTTGATTAGTGCAGAACTGTCGCATAGCCAATTGGTTTGTATTATTTCTTTGTATTTATCTTGGTTTAATGTTGGAGGTTTGCCTTTAAACAAACAGGCCGTTTTTTCACCAAAATAGGATATAAATTTAACCAGTGTTTTCGGAAAAACTATTTTAACGGTATATTTTTTTTCCAAAGCTTGTTTGACAATTTTATTAAATTCGACTGCCGTATAAGAATTTAAATCGGACACAAAATATGCTTTATTAACCACCGGAGATGATAGTGCTTTGATTAATAAAGGCACCAAATCTTTGACATAAATAAATGATAAATATTGTTCGGTAGTGCCTACATAGGTTTCTATACCTTTGTTAAGCGTTTTATACATAACCAAATAATCTTTTTCTCTAGGGCCGTAAGCACCTGTCGGTCTAAAAATAAGATAGGGCAGACCGGCTGTTTCTTGGAGGTATTTTTCGGTTTTCAATTTACTTTTTCCATAGCTGGAAACCGGGTGAGGTGCATCATCAGGTTTAACCGGCTTATTTTTTTTACCGGGACCGTAAGCCGCCAAACTGCTGATATATAAAAACTTATGAGGTGTTTTGCCGGTTTCTTTTAAGGCTTCCACAAGATTTTTAGTACCTCCGAAAATAATTTTGTCAAAATCATTTTTATGGCATGATTTGGTAATACCGGCATTGTGAATAACATAGTCTATAGGCCCTGTGTTTTTTAAGGCTTCTACAATTGCTTGTTTATCGGACAAATCGGCTTTAAACAAAACCGGTTCGATATTTTTTAAGTGTCGTAATGAACTGTTTTGCCGTACACCTGCTAAAACATTATATCCTTGTTTGGTAGCTTCTTCAACTAAAAAACTCCCGATAAATCCACTGGCGCCTGTGATTAATACGGTTTTCATTTTTACGGTAATTTAACTTAAAAATATATGGTTTTAACCAAAACACTTGTATCACGTGTCACTTCAAAACTGGCTTTTTTAAAGTTTGGTTTATGAAACAAATTAACTTTTTTAAAATTAGATAAGCCAAAGCCTTCTTTGGGTAACATAAAACCTTTGTCAAGTCGTCCGTTGGCATTTTCATCATGTATGATATTTACGGCATATCTTCCCGGAGGTATTCCATCAAACACAGCCACGGCCTTACCGTTTTGTATAGAAACAATTGTTTTTTTAAAATATTTTTTAAATGTTTTATCGGGAATGCTACCTTCTTTGTTATACAACAGAACAATAACTTGCCCTTGATCGTTTTTTAAATCGTAAACGGTAACTTTCAATTGTTTCGGACCTGAAAGGCTTATTAACGATGCCAATATCCAACCGGTTATATACATTGTTATTTTCATTGTTTCATTTTTTTTAACCTTGAGGCTGTCTCAAAAGCGTAATTATCTGTCATTCCATACTTGGTGAGGAATTTTATGTTTGATAATCAGCATTTTATAGTTTCAATATTATATGAGTTGTATAAAAAAATACTTTTGAGACTCCCTCAAGATTTGTTTAATTAACCAAAATTAAATTTATGCTATTTTTCCTTTTCCCGTTAATTTATATTTAATCCAATCGACTATTTCGTAAGCTACGGGAACCAAGTATACGGTGATTAAAAATGATGATGTCAATCCACCGATAATTACCCATGCCAAGCCGTTTTTCCATTCGCTTGCCGAACCTTTGGCCAAAGCAATTGGTAACATACCGATAGCCATGGCTATAGTGGTCATCATAATAGCCCGCATACGTGTTTTACCTGATTTGATTAAAGCTTGACGTGTTGGCAAGCCTTCTTTTTTATAGTGGTTGGCAAAATCTACAATCAGAATAGAGTTCTTGGTAACCAATCCCATCAACATAATCATACCTAATAAGGTAAAAACACTCAAATTGCTCATTGATAAATTTAAAGCCAATAAAGCGCCGATAATAGCTCCGGGTATAGCCAATAGGGTAACCAACGGATAAACAAAATCGTCATATAAAGCTACTAATAATAAATAAATCAATAATAATGAAATGATTAACACACTACCCAAGGCCGAAAAACTCGATTTTTGTTTGGCGATATCTGATCCCCATCGCATAGAGATTCCTTCGGGAAGCGGGTGTTGGGCCAAATAGTCTTCAACTTCTGCAGCTAATGAACCCGAAGGTATGCCCAAAGCTTCGGATGTCAATGTTACCGATGGTTGACGGTTTAAGCGCTCCAGCATTGACGGTGTTTTGTCTCTGATAATATTTGCAATTTGTGACAATTGGATAGGAGCACCTTTGGGGTTTACAATATTTAGATTTTTTAAACTTTCATAGTCTTTCCGGTCAATATTGTCATACCAAACCCGGACGGGATACTCAACTCCTTGGTCGGTCATGGTGGCATCGTCATTACCTGTTAAAGCGGTGCGAATGGCCATACCGACATAAGCTGTGTTTAAACCCAGTTTTTGCATTTTGTCATCATCGGGAATAATACGATATTCGGGGCTACCTTCTTTGACCGAAAGTTTGACATTATCGGCACCGGGTAAACTTTTTATACCTTCTTGCAAATCTTTGGCGGCTTTTAATACCTTGTCCAAATCACTACCGCTTAATGTAATTTCAATAGGAGCGGAGCGTGCAACCAACCCTATTTCGGCAATAGAATATTTGCCCAATGGAAATTTGTCGGCCAATGCAGCACGCAAATGTGTCATATAAGTTTGTGTGGGTTGGCCGTTTCGTTCTTCTATGGGTTTAAGTTGGATAGTCAGTTCACTTTCGTTAGGAACACCTACACCCAAAGCACCGATACCGGAACTGGGACCTGCAATGTTTGAAAAGACACTTTCCACGTCGGGTTGTTGCAATATAAAACTTTCAATTTTTTGGGTGTAAATATTGTTTTGTTTAACCGAATAAGATTTGTCATATTCTATATTTAACCGGAATTTACCCTGATCACCGGTGGCAATCAATTCTTGCCCGACAATGTTTTGTTTCATTAAAACGCCGGTTAAAATAATCAAAACCAATATGATACCGCCAAAAATTAATTTGTGGTTTAACACCCAAGCCAAATTATTACCATACCAATTGATAAAATCATCTAATTTTTCTTCAAACCAAATTAGAAAACGGTTGAAAAAATTGGTAGGGCGAATGTCCTCTTTTTTGCCGATACGTGATGCCAGCCATGGGGTTAAGGTAAAACCTACCAATAAACTGGTCAAAGTGGATGTAATTACCACAATGGAAAATTCTTTGAGCATATCGGCTACAAAAATTTGCAAAAATAATATAGGCAGGAATACAATCACATCGACCAAGGTTATGGAAATAGCCGAATATCCTATTTCCATACGGCCTTCGTAAGCAGCTGTTCGTTTATCTTTACCGCTGTCTAAATGCCGTTGAATATTTTCGAGCACTACTGTAGCATCATCAACTAATATACCGATGATAAGCGACATTGCCAAAAGGGTCATTAAGTTTAAGGTGTAACCCATAATCCACATAACGGCAAATGCGGTTACCAATGATGTTGGAATAGCTACGAGAACAATCAATGAATTTCTAAAACTGCGCAAGAACAACAGCATTATTAACGACACCAAAATAACGGCTATAATCAAATCATGAATAACCGAATCGACCGCAGCAATAGTATTATCTGTAGTATCATCGGCTATGATAAATTTGACTTTATCTTTTTTGTTTTTGGTTTCTATTTTTTTGATTTGTTCCCTGATTCTTTTAGATACGTCCACAGCATTGGCATCGCCTTGTTTTTTGATAAGCAAGCCAATACCTTCTTGACCGTTATAGCGGCTTACGTCGGTAACTTCTTGTATGCCGTCTTTGACAACAGCCAAATTTTTGACATAGATAGGCACTCCCGAGGGTTTCATACCTACTTGGACGTTTTTGATATCTTCAATGCTTAGAAATTTACCTAAAATACGCACCAAATTTCGCTCACTGTCCGATTTGACTTCACCGGCCGGTATGTCTTTACCGGACATAATGATAGCTTGCACCACACGGTCTAAAGGTATTTGATACAGTTTGAGTTTTTCAGGGTCTATTTTGACTTCAATTTCGCGTTGTTGTTTGCCTAATACCGTAATTTCAGCCACCCCTTTTAATTGTTTGATTTGCGGCAGGTAATCGTCCTTCATTTTTTGATAAAATTCGGTTGCTGGCATTTGTGCCGTGGCACTAATGGACATAATGGGCAAATCTGCCGGCGAAACTTTACTAAATTCGGGGCTCAAAGCTTCTTTGGGTAATTCGTTTTTAATGTTGTCGATATACCGTGTGGCATCTTGAATGGTTTTGTCCACATCGACACCGGCATTTAAATTGACAATGATAATGGAAGCATTTGGAATAGATTTGGTGACCACATAATCAATACCTTCCAAATTAGATAAAGCATCTTCTATTTTTTTAGAGACCGAATTTTCCACTTCTTCGGGCGTGGCTCCCGGGTACAGCGTTTTGACGGTCATTACCGGCTGGTCAAAATCAGGCATCAATTCATAACTCAGATTTTTATAGCCGACATATCCAAACAGCACAAACACACTGAACAACACAATGATAAGTGAAGGTCTATCGATTGATATTTTTGTTAAATTCATAATTTTTTTCGTTTTAATTGTAATACACTTCCACTTTATTCTTTGGCTAACAAAGGAATGACATTAGCACCGTCAAACAGGTTGATAAATCCTGCCGTAACAATGGTGTCACCGGCTTTTAAGCCTTTTTTTACCACCAAAAAGTTGTTAAATCGTTTGCCAGTGGTAATGGGGGTTAAGCGTGCTTTTCGGTTTTTGATCAAATAGACTTTAGGATCTAAATCGGAGCCAACAATGCTTTTTTCGTTTATAACAAGCGCTTTTGTTTCTTTCGGTTGAATTTTTATTTTACCAAACATATTGGCTTTCAGCTTTTTGTCTTTGGTGTTGGCGACTTGAAATTGCACAGGAAATTTATTACTCATATTTCCTTTTTCGCCAATATTGACGACTTTACCGTTAAGAGACAATCCCGGATAAGCATCCACTGTTATGGGGTAGGTTTGTCCCAAGGTAAAGAAATCGAGGTCTTCGGAAGGCACTGTAATGGTAAATTTAAGTTTACCGGTATCGGTCAAAGCTACCAAAGGCACACCCGGAGCGGCAAAAGCACCGGCATCGACAAATTTTTTGGTAATATAGCCGTCAAAAGGCGCTTTTACTACAGTATTTTTTATTTTAATCATTAGACTCTTTTTTTGAGCGCGGGCGGTATTTAAACCGTCTTTTATTTTTTCAAACTTAACACCCGGAATGGCGTCATTTTCGGCCAAAACTTTGTATCGCTTATAGTCTTTATTTAAACTTTTGAGTTTTATATTAATTTGTTGCAATTGTGTTTTGAGTTCACTATCGTCCAGTTTGACCAAAGCTTGTCCTTTTTTAACTTTTTGGCCTTCATTTACATATACTTTTAAGACTTTACCCGGCACTTCGGTATTGACGCGCACTTCTTTTTCGGGTAAAAAATTACCGCTAAATTCTTGCCGGAAGGATATGGGTTTTTCAGTTACCACGCGTGCATAAACTTTGATTGGTTTTTCTTTGTCATATACATATACACGGTTTTTGGTTACTTCTTTATTTACCTTTAATTTTAAGACGGTTACAACCGTTAAAGCTATGATAATGAGTATGGTTATTATGTTTTTCATCGGGTTAATGTTTTTTCGTTTTTAATATGCTAATTTTTAGGCACCAAATTGCCTGTTAATTTTTTGAGTTCCAAATCGGTTTTGAGATATGTAACAATGCTTGACAGATAGTCCTGTTGGGCTTTTATCATTTCATTTTCGGCTAATAATACATCGCTTAAAGAAACCAATTCTTGTTTGTGTTGCAATAGAGTTTTATCATAAACAGATTTAGCCAAAGCCATTTGTTCTTTTTGATTTTGAATAATTTGCAATTGCACTGCCAATTTTTGACGGGCGTTTTTGATGTCCATGGCATTTTTTTCTTTGACCAAATCCAATTGTAAACGAGCGTTTTCTTTATCTATCTTTTTTTGTTGAATTTGTCTTCTTTTGCTAAAATCAAATACCGGAATTTCTAATTTGACACCTACTAAAGAAACGTCATAAAAATCTAAAAAATCGTGGGGCTTTTCATCATAGCCATAGCCGATACTTCCATAAGAACCAAAGGCGCTCAAGCGTGGCAAACGGCTTCTTTTCAATTTTTTGATTTCGTTGTCGCTCAATTCTATTTTTTTCTCCAGCAGTAGTTCGTTAGTGTTTGATTTTGGCATATAGGTTTTTGGTTCAGGATTAATAATATTACTGCTGACCTCAAAATCGTTGCTGACACCCATATTGAGTTTTAAGGCATTTCGGATTTCATCATATTTTTGATGTAACATTTTAAGATTGACATCAAGCTTACTGACTTGCAAAGCTACCTTGTCCACATCATTTTTAGTGACCATTTTTTGTTCATAAAATAGTTTCAAATCTTGCAACAGTTTGTTTAAATTATTGATGTTTTTTTCGGTAAATTCGATTTGATTTTTAATAATTTGGGCATTATAATACAAATTGGAAATCAGCACATAAGTATCTTCTTTTGATTTTTGATAATTCAACTCTTGTAATTCGATAGCTACTTTGCTGATTTTTAAACCGCTGATTAAATCCGGATTAAATAGTGGCATGCCTACTTGCACATTGGCATTGATATTATGAGGCACACCAAATTGTGCCGGTTTGAATTGCCACTCAGGGGCCATAGGATTAAAAGCCTTGGCCGGCATCAGTTGTGTGGGCAAATCAAAATAATATTTATAATCAACGGTTCCGTTAATTTTAGGCCACAAGTTGGATAAAATTTCTTTACGTTGATATGTAGCCTTTTCAATATTGTTTTCTGCCATTTTTAGTTGCTTGCTATGTTTTATGGCTTTATCGACACACTCTTGCAATGTTAACACCTCTTGTGAAAACATAGCGGAGGACCATAAGAGCAATAATAGCATCATCGTATTTTTGATTCCTTTTTTCATATATCTTTTTTTGATGATTTTTTGTTTATTGTTAAAGTATAAAATGTTGTTATATAAGCGATTGTGGTAGTGGTAGTGCGCACGCCCAAAGCTTTAAAAGTATCGGTTTTATGCACGCCTCCCATTTGAACGTATATTAGAAAGGCAATAAATGTTAACAATAATATTAATAAAGCATAACCGAATATCTTTTTGGCTTGCAGGTTGCGTGTCAATAATTTGTATCCCCCAATGAGATATAAAAAACCACATATAAAATTGGCTATAATGACAAACATTACATAATTACCTTGCTTGGCTCTCATGCCAAATAAGTCAAATATGACCGAACCACTAAGATAAAGTGTCATAAGACCAAAAGCAATAATGCCCAAGCCAACCATAATCCGCCATAAATTTTTCATTTTGTTTTTTTAAATTTAATCAACACTCGCTGCGTTAGTTAGTATTCACTCACAAAAGTAATACATTTTTATGAAATATAGCAAGCTTATTAAGCAATTTTGGTTTGATGTGATAAGGGAAATATCACTTTTGTTATATAAACTGCTGATTTTTAGTTGTATATAATTTACAATATTTCAATTTTGACAATAATTTTTAGCGAATTTTAAGAAATGCCAAGCCTAATAAAACCACGGCAGCCACCATTGCTATAGCGCCTATTAAAACTAAAATAGGGGGTGCTCCTATATAAATTTCGGCTAAAATACCCAAAGGCATTAAAATACCTGCTATGGCCAGCCAAGCAATACTTTTAACATTATTTAAACGATCATTAAATTGTAAGAGTAAATAACCGATTACAATATTTAGTAAAGCGAATAAATTACCGTGCACGTGTGCCAATCGTGATTCAAAATGCGCTCCTTTGATATAGGAATTGATCCATTCTTCTTTACCGGGGGCAAAATCGCGCAAATAAATTAATAAAAACCCGTAGGCCATAAATAAGGCCATTGTAAATAGCCCTATGGAAATGTTTTGTTTACCATTCATAGTTGTAGTTTTAAGTTAGTTAACAATCACTCACAAATATAATGTATTTTTTGTAACAAAGGCTAATCCTTAAATATTTTTTTGCCAATACTTAAATTGTTTCGCCCATAAATTTTTATGATTGATAAGATAATTAAAAACATATAAAACAATGACCGCTATAATGATGCCTGCCAATACATCGATTACATAATGGTGGTTGGAATATATGGCGGCAAACCAAATTCCTAGCATAAATATTCCGAATATACCTATAATCCATTTGGGCATTTTGGCTTTAATACTATAATAAAACACTATAAGCGGGTAGGTGGCATGCAAGGACGGCATAGCTGCCAGCACATTGGCATTTTTGTGATATATATTTTGAAACAACGGATAATGAATGAGCGCATCAAAGCGGGCTAATCCGGCACGACTACCCGGCACTCCTATTTTTAAATTGAAGCCATATTGACCGACATACCAAGGAGGTGCCGCAGGATAAAGGTAATAAATAGCAAATCCCACAATATTTACCAATAAAAAAGCCAAGCCAAATTCTAAAAAGGTTTTTTTATTTTTCAAAAACAAATAAAATCCGAATCCAAGGGGAATGGGCATCCAATTAATATAGAAGAAGCCTGATAAAAAATCTAATAATTTATGGGTATGTGCCGCAAAATATTCATTGGGGGTTTTTAAAATGCCGTTATCCATAATGCCGAATAAACTTTTTTCCAAATCATAAGGCTCTTTGATATGCGCCGTATTGACCGTATAGTTGGGGACAGCGCGCATGGCATCATACAAAACCCAAAATATAATAAAAATACTGTATGCCAAAGCAAAACGGCGGGTTTGAGGTGATGCATAATACAATAGCCACCACAATACAACCAAAAACAGATGCTCGCTTCGCAAATCTCCTATCGCTATATTAAAAAACAGGTATGCAGCACTTAAAATTAAGTTCCAAATCAGGTTTTTTTTGTCAAATCTGATAAAGCTGTCTTGTGGCATAGATTTAATTTATTTAATATCCTTTGGAAACACTTTTTGGTAAGTTTTTTCGCCATTTTGCAAACTATAGCCGAAAAATTCCCCGTATTTGACTTTGGGCATCCAACCGGATTCGTCCAAAGTAGCAAACATATGATCCAGTTTGGACGGTTTGCCGTCAATAATGGTAATCACTTCAGCTTTAAAAGGGGCGGTTTGTTTTAGCCATAGTTTGACTTTACTACTTGCCGATAAGTAAACCCGGTAATCATAGTCCGGATTTTTTGATTTTTTGCATTTTATGCCGTAAACCATCCATTTTTCAAAACTTCTTAAGGCCATGCGTTGTCCTTGTTCTTCAAAGCGTAGCCAATAAGCTTCGATAGGTTGCTCAGGATCCAGACGGCCGTCTTTATCAAAACGTGCATCGTATACAATTGTATTGGCATTGTGTGTGCGTTGTATATAAAATAACAAATGTTTGGTCTTAGGAACGGGATATTTTGTCTGAAGACTAAAACCGCTTAATATAAAAAATGCTATTATTACAGGTAATTTCATATACTTGTTTGTTTAAAAATCTAATTTAAATCTTGCACGAATTCCATATTCGCTGACATTTGGCAAATCTAAATAATTAATTCGTTTGACCAAGTCCACTCTAAAAAATTTAAATATGTTACCAATACCGACACTGGCTTCGGCATAAGGGACATCACCTAAAGAAAAAGTAGCCTGCTGTCCGTTAATGTCTGATGTAAATTGCATTAAGTTACTGTTTATATTAGGATTATTATCATCAGTTAATTTTCCGAAAATTCCTTTGCCTGATATGATAGCTCGCCATTTTAGCCTTTTTATAAGTGGTATACGGTTAAATAGGAAGCCGTTAAAATGATGTTCAAAATGTAAGGATACATATTCGTCACTGACAAATTCCAAAAAGTTCATCAAATTGTAAGAACGTAATTGGTAAGAATATGTTTGGTTGGCCCGGTGTATAAAAAGATTGGTATACGGAATATTTTTACCGAACACTTTGCCGGCTTCGGTTTCAAAATTGGTAAAACCTACCGGTCCCATATAAAAACGTTTAAAGAAGTTAAATTTCAATTTACTATAGGCATAATCAGATCCTAAAAATCCTTTTACAGACTTCATATAGGTGAGTTGAAAAATGGGGTATTTGGTAATGATAGGTACGGTATAATCCACGCCTTCATAAAATTTCTCATTGGGAGCAAATCGTAAAGTAGTGATGATTTCACTTGAAGTAATATCCTTTTTGGTATAACTGCCAAAGTTAAAGGCCCAATTGCCACCGGGTTCTTGTGTCATATATTTTAAACCGAGGTTTGTTGAAAAACCATTGCCCCAATCTTTATGATGTTCTACCTTAAACATGTCGTAGTATAAGATTTTGTCGGCTTCGCCCCGTTTAAATGATAATAAGAAATTATCTTCATTGATAAACTGCATCTCCATACCCGGAAAATTGGTTTCACGTTGATACATCAATGACAGGGTATGTTTCGGCACTCTTCTCAAAGGTCTTTTGTTTAAAGAAAACGTGCCTTTTATAGAATATTTAAACCGTTTGTCTTTAGTGGCATATACAACATAGGCATCCAAACGTTTGGTTTTGCTAAATTTATCACTGGTTTTGCCTCCAAAACGCAAACGAAAACCTTCCACATCATTAAAACTATAGAATGTGTTTACGGGGCCAATATCAATTTTATCGGCATTCCAGTAGCCTACGGTTACCAACATTATAATATTCATTGTTCGTTTAAAAGCCGGTATGGTTTTGACTTTGTCAACCATTTGATAAATATTGGCTTCTTGTTTGGTCAGTTTTGATAAACGGTGTTGTTGCCAGTAGGTTTCATCACGAGACATGCTTTCGGCTAATTCTTCCTTTTCTTCTATACCGTTAAAAATGTTGTCGGGGATTGGTTTGTTTAATTTAAAATGGTCATAGGTTACTTTTTTACGGCCGAACATGCCGGTTCGTCGTTTGCCAAAACT
>JAMOMQ010000075.1 GCA_027066995.1 Flavobacteriales bacterium | reverse complement strand
TTGTATAACCCTAAATTTATATAAAATCGATATAATAATAAATTCAAGGATTTACTGTTATTTCAATGGATAATTTATGATGTCCCGAAGTGTGTCCGGAACAAGATTCGTCAAAAAAAATTGTTGCGAAATAACCACAAATTAGTACTAACAGCTAATTTCCATTAAATTCGTGATAAAACCAAATTTAATGAGTTTAATTTGTCCGGCATATAATACCAAAATGAACTCTGCTAAATTACTTAACCTCTTGGTTTTTGTCCAAAAATTTGATATCCCAAATACCCCGCAAATCACCGGCTTTAAAACCTGTAGCTTTGTCATCAGGATATTTTTGCTTGATTACTTTATAAACATCTTCATGAATATCTTTTCCGGGCACACCATGACATTGTAAACAAGCTTGTTTAACTTTAATAGGCGCATAAAAATGCACAAAACCCTCACTGTCTTTTAATACAACGGGTTCCATAGGCTTGTGTGCTTCCAAATTTTTCGCATATTCGTTTAATACGGCTTCTTCATCAATATCGGGTTTATTATCGGGATTACGCAACTTAAAAGAGGTTCTTTTAATAACCACATGGTGGGCGGCACCAATGCTATCAGTTAATTTTATGGCATTGTCATGGCAAAAATTGACCACCGCAGGCAAACCTTCTTTTTGACCAATCTCTTGTATTTTACTTTTAAAATGCCTAAAAGTCATTTTGGCAATCAGCATGCCTTTCATTTTATAAGATTTATGGTTAAAAGCCGGCTTATTAACTGGCGCTTGAGCAGGAGCCACGTCTTTCTTAACTTCTTTTTTATTATTGTTTTGACAAGCTGCAAGGCTCAAAACCATAAACGATACTAGTAAAATTTTTTTCATAGAATATTTTTTAAAGTTATTTTTCAATTGGTAATTGCAAATGTTGCCATTCATTAATACCGTAAACCATATTGACAATATGTCTAAAACCTAATTTTTGAAATATGGCAATGGCATTACTACTTCTGTGACCGCTACGACAATATATAAACACCGGCCGAAACTTATCCAAACCGGCTTTTTCCAAATTATCAGCAAAGTTTCGATCATAGTAATTGACCAAAATAGCACCTTTTAAATGCCCCGCTGCATACTCACGTGGTGTTCTGATATCAATAATTTGCGGATCTTTAGTCCGGCTTAATATTTGATAAAAAATTTTCGCCCGTTCATTTTTAACGGTAGGCGTAGCCTTTTTAACATCGGTTACAAACTGCGCCGAAGCATTGCTCCACCCTATTAAAAAAAACATAATTATAAAAGTATATTTTGCTGCTTTCATATAGAAAAAAATTATTAAACAGAAAGAATTTGGTGCAAAAATATGACTTTTGTCATAAATACACAAGTGCTCTATTTATTATCAAAAATTTTGCCAAACCAAATAAAAATAGAGCATTAATAAAATAATTTTTATCTTTACAGCATAAAACCGTTTATTAAAATGAAATCGTCCGTCAATAAATTACCTTATAAGGTCAAAGATTTATCTTTAGCCGGTTGGGGTCGTAAAGAAATCAAATTAGCCGAAGCCGAAATGCCCGGTTTAATGGCTTTGCGTCAAAAATATGCCGAAAGCCAACCCTTAAAAGGAGCGCGTATCGGCGGCAGCTTGCATATGACCATACAAACGGCCGTACTGATTGAAACCTTAAAAATTTTAGGTGCCGATGTGCGTTGGACTACCTGCAATATTTTTTCTACCCAAGATCATGCTGCGGCAGCCATAGCACAAGCCGGCATACCGGTGTTTGCTTGGAAAGGTATGAGCGAACAAGAATATGATTGGGCTCTAGAACAAGTTCTATATTTTAATGACGGACAACCTTTAAATATGATACTGGACGACGGCGGCGATTTGACCAATAAAGTATTGGACGAACATCCCGAATTGGCTAAAGGCATTAAAGGCATTTCCGAAGAAACCACTACCGGTGTGCATCGCTTGTATGAACGGATGAAAAAAGGCCAATTACCCATTCCGGCCATAAATGTCAATGATTCGGTTACCAAGTCCAAATTTGACAACAAGTACGGCTGTCGCGAAAGTGCCGTAGATGCCATCCGCCGCGGCACCGATTTAATGCTGGCAGGAAAAGTTGTAGTGGTAGCCGGCTACGGCGATGTGGGCAAAGGCACCGCTGCTTCGTTTAGAGGCGCCGGATCTCGGGTAATTGTTACCGAAATTGACCCCATTTGTGCCTTACAAGCCGCTATGGAAGGTTATGAGGTAAAAAAGATGGACGATGCCGTTAAAGAAGCGGATATCATAGTTACCGCAACCGGCAACAAAGACATTATAACCGGGCGGCATTTTAAAATGATGAAAAACAATGCCGTAGTGGCCAATATCGGACACTTTGACAATGAAATAGATATAGCTTGGCTCAATGACAATTACGGTCAAACAAAAGATACCATTAAGCCGCAAGTGGACAAATATACGGTGGACGACCATGATATTATTGTGCTGGCCGAAGGCCGTTTGATGAATCTCGGTGTTGCCACCGGACACCCCAGTTTTGTCATGAGCAACTCGTTTACCAATCAGGTATTGGCACAAATAGAACTATGGCAACACAGCGATAAATATGAGAATAAAGTATATATGCTGCCCAAGCATTTAGACGAAATGGTAGCCCGGTTGCACCTGAAACATCTCGGTGTTGAACTGGACGAACTCACCGACGAACAAGCCGCCTATATAGGCGTTAAAAAAGAAGGCCCTTATAAACCCGATTATTACAGATATTAAGCAGAAAGATTATGTTAAAACAAGGATTATATCAAAAATTACAACAAAAACTCACGCCGCAACAAATTCAATTGATGAAATTGATTCAGTTGCCGACCATTGAGTTTGAACAAAGATTAAAACAAGAAATAGAAGAAAATCCCGCCTTGGAAGAAGGCAAAGATCAAGATCCGGTAGATGAGTTTGACAATCAAAATGACTATGACGATGATGCCGAAATCATTGATGCACCGGATATCAATGTCGATGAATATCTGAGCGATGACGAAGTGCCAGACTACCGTTTGCGTACCAATAATTATTCGGCCGACGACGACGAAAAAAAAGTGCCTTACGCACAAGGGCAAAGTTTTACGCAATATCTCAAATCGCAACTCAGTGCTTTTCCACTCTCGGAAGAACACAAAAAGATAGCCGAGTTTTTAATTGGCAGTATAAATGACAACGGCTATTTACGTCGTGAAATTATTGAAATTGTTGACGATTTGGCGTTTACACATAATGTTATCACTACGGAAGAAGAGGTTGAAAAGGTTTTAAAGTTAATTCAAGAATTAGATCCGCCCGGTGTAGGCGCCCGCAATTTAAAAGAAACCTTGTTAATACAGCTCAAACGCAAACAGCCCAACGAGTCCAGAGAATTGGCTATAAAAATACTGGAAAACGGCTTTGATTATTTTATCAATAAAAAATATAAAAAATTATTAGCCAAATTTGAGATCAGTGAAGACCAACTCAAAAGCGCCATTAACGAAATCACCAAACTTAACCCAAAGCCCGGCAATGCCTTTAATTCGACCGGCTCATATGTCGAACATGTCATCCCCGACTTTATCATCAATGTAGAAGACGACAATCTGGAAGTCAGCCTCAATGCCAAAAACGCCCCCGAGTTGCGCGTGTCACCCGCCTATACCGAAATGCTTAAAGGTTACAAAGAAAACAAAGATAAGAGTCAAAAAGATGCAGTTATGTTTATCAAGCAAAAGTTAGACTCTGCCAAATGGTTTATCGATGCGGTTAATCAACGGCGTGACACTTTGTTAAAAACCATTAAGGCCATTGCCGAATATCAAAAAGACTATTTTTTGACCGGTGACGAACGCAAAATCAAACCCATGATTTTAAAAGATATCGCCGAACGTATTCAAATGGACATCTCAACCGTATCACGGGTGGCCAACAGCAAATACGTGCAAACACCCTACGGTGTCAAACTGCTTAAAGAATTCTTTTCCGAATCGATGAAAGATGCCCAAGGCGAAGATGTTTCTACCATTAAGATTAAAAACATTCTTAAATCCATTATAGATCAGGAAAACAAACGCAAGCCTATGACGGACGAACAACTGGCCAAAGCTCTTAAAGAAAAAGGGTTCCCCATTGCGCGTCGTACCATAGCCAAATACCGCGAACAGTTAGATATACCCGTAGCCCGTTTAAGAAAAGAAATATAAAATGCCATTAAAAACCAATCAATGGCTTAGTAAAGCCGCCCAAACAGTATCTGTTGTTTGTCATCCGGTTTTTATACCTCTATATGCCGTTTGGTTTTATTTCAAGGCAACACCACGCTATTTTATTTCGCAAAACCAAAAGTTTTTATATCTGTATTTGTTAATTGTCGCTATTATCATTCCTTTACTGTTTTTTGCCGTAATGCTGCTAACCAAAAGTTTTTCGGGCTATCAATTAAAAAAACCTAAGGAACGTTTATTCTTTTCGGTTATTATGGCGGTGGTTTACCTGATTATATTTCAAAAATTGACAAAATATCACCAATTTATTGAATTATATCCTTTTTTTTTAGGCATATTCCTATCCATTCTTGTATTGGCTTTTTATAACTATTTTGGACAAAAACCCAGCATTCACGCCATGGCATTATCCGGGCTCTTAACATTTTTTATGATGTGGAGCTATTACAGCCGTGTCAATATTTTAAATTATGTTACTCTTTGCCTTATGGCCGTTTCCATTGTGTCGGCGGCACGTATTTATTTAAAAGCTCACAGCTTAAAGGATGTTGCCCGTGGTATCATTATTGGCGTTACCATGCAATTTTTAGCCTTTTATATTGTTTGGTTATATTATTAAAAAGAGGCTGTCTCATAAGGTGAAATTTTCTGTCATTTCGAACGAATGTGAGAAATATTCTTCTTGACAATCAACAACTTAACAATTAACACTTTTCCTGTTTTCGACATGATTTTAATATAGCTTCTATAAGTTGCTGAAAAAATAACTATTTAATATTATTTATATATTTTTTGGGAGACCCGATTATTTTAATTTGTATTCTATTCAACTTTTTTACTCATTGTTATTTGATATTTTTTATTGGTATTCGTGAATCTTCGATTTGGTTGTCCAAAAAAGTAATCCCTGAAGTATCGAGACGCCCTACGGTCGCAGTCTAGCCTTAAGAGAACCTTGCTAAAATAATCTCCTCAACGCTAAACTATCTGAACTCACTCCGCTATCGCTTTGTTCAAACAACAGATAGTTTTACGCTTTTTCGGTGTTATTTTTTCGCAAGAACCTCTTAGGGTATTTACCTCACGTAGAAGAATTCAATAATATTCAAGCATTTTTATTAGATTAGCTTATTTGTTTGAAAATATAGGTGTCCCAATGCAAAAAACAGGAAAAAGCAGCTCAATATTGAAGCGCTTATAATAAACAGATTTATGAATTACTTAGGGCTTGCTGAAAAAACGCTTAAATATTGAATACCAATATAATACAATCGGGTGTTCGATGAGAGATGCATGGTTTTTTCACATAAAAGCCTAAAATTCCTTACACTTGTAAAACATGTAAATTATATTTCTGCTGCTCGGAAACCCTACTTATCAAGTTTTATGGTCAAAATATTTTGTTTGGCAGCATTGACCACATTTTCGGCGATACTATCTGATAAAAAGTGCATGATACCTTGACGACCGCGTGTTGATAAAGCAATTAAATCCGCATTAATCTTATCGGCAAAATTAAAAATGCCTTCTTGCACCGTATAATCATCATAAATAACCGGCTTCAAGTTTTTATATTCGGAAACTTTTTTAAGAAAATTATTAAAAATTTCATCTAATTCTTTGGTCGATTTAAAATTGGAAATGGTATTGACACGCAATAAATATATCTCGGGCTTAAACATTTCTAAAAATGCCATTATCTTTTTAAACTCATTGATATGCAAACCGGCAAATTTACCTGCTATGACCACTTTTTCGACTTTAAACTCATCGGCCGGTTTTTTGATGACCAAAACGGGAATTTTAGATGAGCGCACTACTTTTTCGGTGTTGGAACCAACAAAAAACTCTTCCAAACCGCTGGTGCCGTGAGAACCCATAACAATAAAATCAATGTTATTTTGATTAGCAAAATCGGCAATGCCTTCTACCGGCGAATCCGTCATTACTTTTTCGTAAACCGGAATGTTATCCAAATAATCTTTGTCTAAAAATTCATCAAACTTCTCATGAGTGGTATTAAAAAGCATCATAGCCATAGGCCCCTGCGGAATTTGATTACCATCTATAAAATCCACCTCACCGGAAGGGATATCTAACAAGTGCAAAACATAAATTTCACCGTTTATTTTCTTTGCAATTTTAGCCGCTACTTTTAAAGCTTCCTCAGATTTTTTAGAAAAATCGACAGGTACTAATATTTTTTTCATATCTTAAATTTTTATGCAATAAATTTAATAATATTTTTTAACATATAAAAATAATTCGTCATTTAAAAAAAAGTCTTATCTTTGCAACTGATTTTATGGAGTAGAGTGGTATGGGGACTGTTGTCCCCTATTTTTATACAAATGAAAAAAAATGAGTTTACAAGACAAAGTTAGCCGGTTAATTGATGAAGCCCTGGACAGTCGTCCCGATATTTTTATTTTAGATTTTAAAATATCGGATACTAATGATATTCAGGTTGTTATTGACGGCGACCATGGTGTAAGCATTGATGATATTGTCTATTTGAGCCGTCAAATAGAACACAATTTGGACCGCGATGAAGAAGATTTTTCATTAACGGTTTCCTCATTTGACATTACAAAGCCGTTTCATTTAAAACGGCAATTTAAAAAAAACTTGAATCGCAATATCAAAGTAAAAACTCAAGAAGGAGAAAAAGAAGGCACTTTAATTTCGGTTAATGACGATAAAATCGTTTTGGAAAAAAAAGTCCGTGAACCTAAAAAAATAGGTAAAGGAAAAGTGACAGTAATAAAACAAGAAGAGATACCTTTTGATCAAATAAAAGATGCAAAAGTAGTTCTGAAATTTTAAAATAATATTGTAATTATGAATAACAAAGAATTGGTTGAAGCCTTTCTGGAATTTAAAGATGAAAAGAATATAGACAAAGCCACTATTTTGGCTATCCTCAAAGACGTGATTGCACATGCCTTGCGCAAGCGTAACGGTATTGTTAAAAAGAAAAAAGACGGCAGCGAGCCCGACGAAGACAATTTTGATGTCATTATCAATCCCGACCGTGGCGATTTGGATATCTGGATTTACCGTAAAGTAGTCCCCGATGACAAACATCCGATTAACGAATACCAGGAGATTCATTTATCTGACGCCAAAAAGATAGATCCCAATGTAGAAGTGGGTGACGAAATTGACGAACCCTTTCAATTGGTTAATTTGGGACGCCGCGCCATTATCGCTTTAAAACAAAACCTTGAAAACCGGTTGATGGAATATGATTTTATCAATTTACATAAATTTTTTAAAGAACGTGAAGGCGAATTATATACCGCCGAAGTGCATCATGTACGCCCCAATGCGGTTTACCTGATTGATGACGAAGGTAACGAATTGGTTTTGCCTCGTGACAGACAAATACCTTCCGACCGTTTTCGTAAAGGCGATAATGTCAAAGGAGTTATTGAAAAAGTGGATATGAAAGGCAACAAACCGGTTGTTATTCTGTCAAGAACCGATAACCGCTTTTTAGAAAAATTATTTGAGCAAGAAATACCCGAAGTTTTTGACGGTTTGATTACCGTCAAACGTATTGCCCGTATCCCCGGCGAAAAAGCCAAAGTTGCCGTTGATACTTACGATGACCGGATTGATCCGGTCGGTGCTTGTGTCGGTGTTCGCGGCTCACGTATTCATGGTATTGTCCGCGAATTGGGCAATGAAAATATTGATGTCATCAACTATACCGACAATGACAAACTCTTTATCCAAAGAGCCTTGGGGCCGGTTAAAATACAACGCTTGGAGTTGGGTGTCAACGAAGAAGGTAAAAAAACCGCTTATGTCTATATGAAACCCGATGAAATATCAAAAGCCATAGGCAAACGCGGACAAAATATCAGATTGGCAACCGATATCACCGGATATGAAATTGAAATCCAACGCGAACAAGACGATGAAGATGTCGAATTAACCGAATTTGGCGATGAAATAGATGATTGGATTATTCAAGAGTTTAAGAAAATAGGCTTGGACACCGCCAAAAGTGTCTTGGCCAACGATGTGGACGACTTGGTTCGCCGGACAGATTTGGAAGAAGAAACCATTTTAGAGGTTATGCGTATTCTGAAAGAAGAATTTGAACAATAAAACATTGCATATTTTTTGCAAAAGCATATAATACAAAGAAAATAATCAATAAATAATATGGCAGACAAAACCCTAAGAGAGGTAATGCGTGAATTCAACATCGGTGTTGATACAATTGTCGATTTCTTAAAATCAAAAGATATAGAAATCAGGCGACCCACACCGCGTGCCAAAATCTCAGAAGAGGCCTATAATTTGCTTCAACAAGAATTTCAATCCGATAAGAATATTAAGGATAAATCCACTTCAATTAAAAAAGAACAAGACGAAGCAAAAGCTGAACTTAGGAAAGAAAAAGAAGTGGAAGTCGCCAAAAAACAAGAAGAAGTTGTTTCGCGTAAAGTTAAATTGACAGGTCCTAAAATTGTAGGAAAAGTCGATATGCCCGGTTCCGATAAAAACAAAGAAGAAAAAATTACCGAACCGGCAACTGAAAAACCAAAAGTATCTTCTGAAAAGCCGATTGAAAAGAAACCGGCAGAAGACAAAGAAAGCAAAGAGGTTAAAAAAATAGAACCGAAGATAGAAGAAAAACCTACTGATGAACCTGTCAAACAGGAAAAAGAAAAACCTGTCGCAAAAAAAATTGCCAAAGCGCCGCAAACAACAACACCTCCCAAAGTTGAAAAAGCAGTCGAAAATGAAACCGAAGAAGTTGTAGAAAAAGAAGATGCCGAAATTAAAACCGCTTATCAAAAATTAAAAGGGATAAAAACCACCGGGGAAGTTATTGACCTCAAACAATTTGAGAAAAAACCCAAGAAAAAAGATAATGCTTCCGGAGATGATAAATCTAAAAAGAAACGTAAAAGAAAACGTATTTCCAACGCTGAAAAATCTCAAAACAAATCCGGAAATTATAAAGGAAAAAAAGGCGGTTACAAAAAACCTGTAGAAAAAAAAGAAGTTTCCGAGGAAGAAATACAAAAGCAAATCAAAGAAACTCTGGAACGCTTACAAGGACGTGGTAAGAGCAAACGTTCAAAAATTAAGCGCGAAAGCCGTATTAAACGTAAAGAGCAAGCACTTGCCGACCAAATCAAACAAGACGAAGAAAGCAAAATACTCAAAGTAACCGAATTTATAACGGTTGCCGAACTGGCCAATATGATGGATGTACCGGTAACCGACGTTATAACCGCTTGTTTTAACCTCGGACTCATGGTTACCATGAATCAGCGTTTAGATGCCGAAACCTTAAGTTTGGTAGCTGATGAGTTTAATTATGATGTCAAGTTTATAGATGCCGAAGAAGATGTAGAAGATGTAGAAATGGTTGATGCCGAAGAAGACTTAGTCAAACGGCCACCCATTGTAACCATTATGGGACACGTTGACCACGGTAAAACCTCACTGTTGGATTATATTAGAAAAACCAATGTGGTTGCAGGTGAATCGGGTGGTATTACACAACATATCGGTGCTTACAAAGTAGAACTTGATAACGGTGAAAAATTAACATTTATTGACACTCCCGGGCACGAAGCATTTACAGCCATGCGGGCTCGCGGAACCAAAGTAACCGACGTCGCAGTCATCGTTATTGCAGCAGATGATAATATCATGCCGCAAACCAAAGAAGCCATCAGTCATGCCCAAGCCGCCGGTGTGCCTATGATCTTTGCCATAAATAAAATTGACCGTCCGGCTGCCAATCCTGATAACATTAAACAACAGTTGGCCAATATGAATTTGTTGGTAGAAGACTGGGGAGGTAAATACCAATCCCAAGAAATATCTGCAAAAACCGGACAGGGTGTAGACGAATTGCTCGAAAAAATTGTATTGGAAGCCGAAATGTTAGACCTAAAAGCCAATCCTAATCGTTTTGCAGTTGGCACTGTCTTAGAAGCCGCCTTAGATAAAGGCCGCGGATATGTTGCAGATATGCTGGTACAAAACGGCACCTTAAAAATCGGTGATTATGTATTGGCCGGCAAATATCATGGTAAGGTTAAAGCCATGTATGACGAACGTGACAATAAAGTCAAAGAAGCCGAACCCTCTACACCGGTACGTGTATTAGGTCTGGACGGAGCTCCAACGGCAGGTGACCGTTTTAAAGTTTACGAAGATGAACGTGAAGCTAAAAGAATAGCCCAAAAACGTGATCAGATTATCCGTGAACAACAATTGAGAGCCCAAAAACATATCACTTTGGATGAAATAGGCCGTCGTATTGCCTTAGGAGACTTTAAAGAATTGAATTTAATCATTAAAGGTGATGTTGATGGGTCTGTTGAAGCATTGTCAGATTCATTACAAAAATTATCTACCGAAAATGTCAATGTCAATATTATACATAAAGCTGTAGGACAAATAACAGATACAGACGTGCATTTGGCTTCAGCCTCCGATGCCATTATTATCGGATTTAATGTCCGTCCTTCGGCCTCAGCCCGCAGGTTAGCCGAACAAGAGCAGGTACAAATCAAAACTTACTCTATTATCTATGATGTCATTAACGATGTCAAAGAGGCTATGGAAGGTATGTTATCTCCGGAAATTAAAGAAGAAGTTACCGGAACGGCAGAAGTTAGAGAAACATTCAAAATATCAAAAATCGGTACGATTGCCGGTTGTATGGTAACCTCCGGAAAAATATACAACCATTCAAAAGTCCGCCTCATACGTGAAGGCATCGTCGTTTATGACGGTGAATTGGCCTCATTAAAAAGATTTAAAGATGATGTCAAAGAAGTTTCTAAAGGCTATGAATGTGGTTTAATGATTAAAAACTACAATAATATTGAAGTGGGAGATGTGATTGAGGCTTACCATAATTTTGAAGTCAAAAGAAAATTATAATACTTCTTAAACTCAAACAAACATAACAAACAACAACAAGCCGTCCCCTTTTTGGAGACGGCTTGCTCATTAATATTATATATTTGTTTGTTATTTTTTACGGCATAAAAGTGCTTTTCCAGTTTGAATTTTCTTTTTTAACCTTTTAGCCTGCGGACGGTATTGGATATAACCGGCTCCTTCAAACTCAAACACATTGCCGGTATTCAAATTGGTCAAACGAATACGTTGATCATTTAAAACCGTCAAAACAAAACTTTCTTGTTGATTATTAATATTATAATATAAAAATAACTTCTTCGACGCAGCTTGTCTTGTGTTAACCACTTCATAATCACCATAATAATCCCAATGTAATTGTGTTAACGGCCAATTGGGTGGTGATGTGGAAGAATCAAAAACATTAGTATTACCATTGACATAAAAGCGCAGATGGTTTTCAGCCACAAAAGGCTCTGACGGATGGGGTAAGTCTTCATAAACCTTGTGCCATGCTTCATACTCTTGTAAAAAATAGGTTACATTATCATAAAACAAAGCATCATAATCAAATTGTGATTGCAAATAACCGGTCAAAAAATAAGTAACATTTTCAGCTCTATTGTGTAATCGAATGGTATTATTATTTATTTGTGCTACCTCAAAATCATATTGTCCGGATATATCATCATCTATACTAAGCATGCCGCTCTGATTATAAACGGTATAAAAACCTATTCTAATACCCAAACCATCACCGGTATACCCCAAACCCACCATATTATCGTTGGCATATACTTCTCCTCCGGGCAAAAAACTTATGGTAAATGCTCTGGACATAAAAGGCACATTACCGGTACCCGTTGTTTTATCAATGTCTACATACCATAAATCATAAGTAAACAATAAATCTGACAAAGACGCGGCAGTTTCGTCCAAAGTATCACTCCGGTTCGTCCACCGGCAGCTACTTAAACCAAATGCAAAGACAATTAATATGATATATATTTTTTTCATCAAATAAGAAAGTGCAAACAATATGCCATAATGCACAAATGCAAAATAATGATAGAAAGAAACATAAAAAAAAGCCATTAAAAATTGTTTTTTTAATGGCCTTATTTTT
>JAMOMQ010000074.1 GCA_027066995.1 Flavobacteriales bacterium | reverse complement strand
AAGATAATAATCAAGCACTAATATCTAAATAGGGTTTGCTAAAAAAAAATGCTTAAATATTGAATATCAATATAATACAATAGAACGTTCGATAAGAAACCTAAAAAGTAACGAAATATTGAACTGTTTTGTATATCATTTATTATATCAAACTCACGTTAAAATAAGTTTTATTTGGCAAAAAAACTTTTATTATCTATTTTGGCAAAAAAATTATTTATGAAACATTTATTTTTAGCCGTTATTCTTTTAGGACTGACTTCGTGTCAAAATGAAACAACAAAAACACCGGATAATATGCAAAAACATACCGATACCGGAAATAAAAAAATCAATCCCTTATTGACTGACTGGGATACGCCTTTTGGCACACCGCCATTTAACCAAATAAAAAGTGATGATTATTTGCCGGCTTTTACAGAAGCCATAGCACAACATAATAAAGAAATAGAAAAAATAATTGCCAATCCCGAAAAACCGGATTTTAAAAATACCATTGTAGCTTTGGAACAAAGCGGCTCACTACTTAAAAGAGTGCAACATTTGTTTGATGCCGTTGAAGCAGCCAATACCGACAGCATCTTGCAAAAAACGTCCAAAGAAATACGACCGCAACTAGCAACGCATTATGATCAAATCAGTATGAATAAAAAGCTGTTTGACCGGATCAATACCGTATATCAACAAAAGAAACAAATGACATTGGACAGTGAAGATCAACGTTTGTTAGAAGAAACTTATAAAAATTTTGTGCGCTCGGGCGTTAATTTGCCCAAACCCAAACAAGACAAATTAAAAGCTATCAATAAAGAATTGGCCGGTTTGCAACAAAAGTTTAATGATAATCTGCTGGCCGAAACCAATCATTTTGAACTATATGTTACAAATAAAAATGATTTGGGTAATATGCCCAAGCAAGCTGTTGATGCTGCAGCCGAAGAAGCTCGTAAACGCGGTCATGATAAAGGCTGGTCTTTTACCTTACAACGCCCCAGCATTTATCCGTTTTTAGATTATTCACCCAATAGAACATTGCGCGAAAAAATTTTTAAAGGCTATGCCAATCGCGGTAATAATAATAACGCCCATGATAATAAAAAAATAGTGGAACGTATGGTGCAATTGAGAATTCAAAAAGCGCACCTTTTAGGTTATGACAATTATGCACAATATGTTTTGGAAGAAAATATGGCTCAAAATCCGGAACAAGTCTATCAATTCCTAAATCAAATCTGGCGCCCTGCATTGCAAACAGCCAAAAAAGACCGTGACCTACTGGCCAAAGCCATGAAAAAAGATGGTATAAACGATACTTTTAAAGCCAGTGATTGGCGTTACTATGTCAGAAAAATAAGAGCACAACAATACAATTTTGATGAAACGGCTACCAAACCTTATTTTGAAGTCAATGCCGTTCGTGACGGGGCGTTTTTATTGGCACATAAGTTATTCGGATTAAATTTCAAACCCATGAAACAAGTTGCCGGTTGGCATAAAGATCAACAGGTTTTTGAAGTAACAGATACTACGGATAAACATATTGGTGTTATTTATATGGATTTTTTTGCACGTCCCAGCAAACGCGGTGGCGCATGGATGAACGAATTACGAATGCAATCCAATGTCAATGGTCAATATATCACCCCGATAGTAACCACCAATTTTAATTTTCCGGCACCAACCGAAAACATGCCGAGTTTATTGAGTTTCAGTCAGGCACAAACCGTATTTCATGAATTTGGACACGCCCTGCACGGCCTGTTATCAAATGTCAAATACGGATCGTTATCCGGCACCAATGTCCCTCGGGATTTTGTTGAATTTCCTTCGCAAGTTATGGAAAATTGGATGAGTGATCCGGCCTTGCTGAAATTGTATGCCAAACACTATCAAACAGGAGAAACAATTCCATCAGCCATGATCGATAAAATGAACCGCGCCAATAGTTTTAACGAAGGCTTTAGAACGGTTGAATATATGGCAGCGGCTTATCTGGATATGGACTGGCATACCATCAATGACACCCTGCCGAGACAAACCATAGCCTTTGAAAACAAATCAATGAAAAAAATTGGATTGATAAAAGAAATTATACCCCGCTACCGTTCAACTTATTATGCACACATTTTTGGCGGCGGTTACGCGGCAGGCTATTATAGTTACCTGTGGTCAGAAGTTTTAGATGCCGATGCTTTTGACGCATTTAAACGCAGCGGCGATATCTTTAATCCGGAATTGGCCCGGAAATATAAAAAAATGATTAGTAGTGGTGGCACCAAACCGGCCATGGAATTGTATAAAGATTTTATGGGAAGAACACCTGATATAAAACCTTTACTAAAGAAAAAGGGCTTTGATAAATAGGACTTGCTAAAAAGCCCGGCAGCGCTATCAAAAGCCCAAATTATACCAAATCGATTTATAAAATAGTCCAAAATATTTTGTCCCGAAGCTTCGGGATTTGGTTTGGTCAAGGAGAAAAACGCAGTAGTAGCCGTAGCTACAGTCGAGTATTTTCGACGATGAGAAAGCCAAAAAGAAACGAAATATTGGACTATTTTGTATGTCGTTTTGGTATTAAATGTCACTTTAAAGAGGCTGTCTCAAAAGAGTGAATCAGTTGTCATTCCGAATCCCACAAGTGCGGGATGAGAAATCTCATACTTGATAATCAACAACTTACATTTTCATTGTTATATGATTTGTTTATGAAATATGCTTTTGAACTGGCCTCTTTATACTTTAAAATTAGAAGGTAAGCCCAAATTGTCATTTAAGAAGAAAGCCTAATAATTTTTTTTTATAAATTTGTTAGCTTAAAGCTGCGTATGATGAAGAAACAGACTGACTATACACCGGAAGAACAAACCCAAATACAAGCCGCCTTTGACGACTTGATGCAATCGACCTATCAAAAAATCAGTCCGGACGAACAAAAACTCATACAAAAGGCATACGTGTTGGCCAAAGATGCTCATGACGGACAACGCCGTAAATCAGGAGAACCTTATATTTTTCATCCTATTGCGGTAGCTAAAATAGTGGCCAAAGATATTGGATTAGGCGCTATTTCCATAGCTTCTGCTCTACTCCACGATACAGTTGAAGATACCTATTTAACCCATGACGACATCTATCAGCAATTCGGAGAAAAAATAAGCCGTATTGTAAGAGGGCTAACCAAAATAAAACGACTGAAACACGATAAAGATTTATCATTACAAGCGGAGAATTTTCGTAAAATGATATTAACTCTCAATGAAGATGTCCGTGTGATTTTGATCAAAATAGCCGATCGCCTGCACAATATGCAAACCATGGGCAGCATGCCCAAGCATAAACAAGAAAAAATAGCGTCCGAAACCCTGTATATCTATGCACCGCTGGCTCACAAACTCGGATTGTATAACATCAAAACCCAACTGGAAGATTTAGGCTTAAAATATACAGAACCGGAAGTTTATAAAGAAATAGAAAATAAAATAGAAGAGTCTAAAGAAGAGCAAAACCAATATATTGAAACCTTTAGCAATATTATTAAAGACTCATTGACCAAAGAGCATTTAAATTTTGAAATCATTGGGCGGTTTAAATCTATTTTTTCAATATATAGAAAAATGCGCACCAAAAAGGTCAGTTTTGAAGAAGTTTATGACAAATTTGCCATTCGTATTATCTATAAGTCCGATATGGCCAATGAAAAATTTTTGGCTTGGAAAATTTACTCAATAGTCACCGACCATTTTAAACCTAATCCGAGCCGGCTACGTGACTGGATTTCTCACCCAAAATCAACCGGCTACGAAGCATTGCATACAACTGTTATGGGGCCCGAGAAAAAATGGGTTGAAGTGCAAATCCGATCCGAACGTATGAACGAAATTGCCGAAAAAGGTTATGCAGCTCATTATAAATATAAACATGGCTCCAATGAAGAAATTGGCATTGAAGGCTGGCTAAACAAACTTAAAGACCTTCTCGAAAACCAAGATGACAATGCCGTCGATTTTATAGAAGATTTTAAACTCAATCTCTTTGCTAAAGAAATTTATGTTTTGACACCGGACGGTGATATAATTTCACTGCCCAAAAATGCCACCCCGCTTGATTTTGCATATTCAATACATACCGAAGTAGGCTCACATTGCCGTGGCGCTATTGTCAACGGTAAATTGGTGCAACTCAATTATCAATTACGCAGTGGTGATGTCGTTAAAATCATCACATCTCCCTCCCAAAAACCACGGCGCAATTGGCTTGATTTTGTAGTGACAGGTCGTGCCAAATCTAAAATCAAAGCTTATTTAAAGCAAGAACAAAACGAAATTATTGATGAAGGTAAAGAAATATTGCAACGCAAACTCAAACAATTGAAAATTAAATTTAATGAAAATACCATTAATAATTTAGTTAACTTTTTCAATCTCAAAACCAGTAAAGATCTGTTTTACAATGTAGGCGCCGGTATTATTGACAATAAAATGCTAAAAAACTTTGCCTCGGCACGTTCCAATGTTTTGTTTGATTTCTTTAAGAAAAAATTACGTCGCAAACCTTCCGGTTTTCAAGTTACCAAAGATGATGTAACCCTTAATTACGACACCATTGTCTTTGGCCCCGACGAACAACAATTGGATTATACCTTGGCCAATTGCTGCAATCCCATTCCCGGAGATGACATTTTCGGATTTACCACTATCAATGAGGGCATCAAAGTGCATAAAAAAAGCTGCCCTAACGCTTTGAGTTTACATTCTAATTATGCTTACCGCATATTATCGGCACGTTGGATAGACTCTACCAAACATGACTTTATCGTATATCTTAAAATTTCGGGCTTTGACCGTCCCGGGATGGCCAAAGATATTACACGCCTGATTACCGACGATGAACAACTTGATATGAAAAATGTCAATCTTAAAGCCCAAGGCGGTGTATTTGAAGGCGAAATTGCCATATATATTAAAAACACCGACCACCTTAAACAAGTTATTAAAGATTTAAAAGCCATTGATGGCGTTGAAAACGTTAACAGGATAGAAAAATTTTAAAATAAATCAGTATCTTTAACGTTTGATTATTAAAGTCAATTTATGAGATTTTACTTATTATATACCCTCTTATGGCTCAGCTTTGGTTTGACAGCTCAAATTGGTGGCAATGCCACTTATAAATTTTTAAATTTGTCCGTCTCTGCCAAACAAGCAGCCTTTGGCGGTAAGGTTTATACCGGTCTTAAAGGAGATATTTTTCAGCCCGCCTTTAATCCCGCCACTTTAGATTCTACATTACACAACAAACTCGGCATCAATTATGTCGACTATCTCAGTGATATTAATTACGGTAATATGGCTTATGCCAAAACATTTAACAAAATAGGCACTATTTATGCCGCCGTTTCTTATGTCAATTACGGTGTATTCCAGTATGCCGATGTCAATGGTGACCGCAACGGTGAATTTGGAGCTTCCGAGAGTGCTTTGATTTTAGGCTACGCTTACCAAATTCCTAATAGCAAATGGCATATTGGTGCCAATACCAAATTTATATTATCCGCCCTTGAAAACTATTCGTCTACGGCACTGGCTTTTGATTTCGGTTTATTATATCATAATCCGGAAAACGGCATTGCCACAGGTTTAGTAGCCCGCAACCTTGGCTGGCAACTGTCAACTTACCAAGGCACCAAAGAATCTTTACCTTTTGAAGTAGATTTGACCTTTGCCAAAACATTTATGCATGCCCCGTTTAAATGGTTTGTTACTTTTGAAAATTTGCAAGATCCCGAATTGGCTTTTGTCAATTCGGCACATAATACCCAAGACCCTAACGGCAATGTCATTGAAGAAAATATTGGCTTTACCGACCACCTATTTCGACATATCATATTAGGCGTTGAATTGTTCCCTCGCAAACGTTTTAACTTCCGGGCCGGTTACAATTTCAGACGCGGTGCCGAGCTCAGTCAAAAAGACGAACGCTTTGGCAGTGGCATGAGTTTTGGTTTTGGATTACGTCTTAAAAAATTTGATATTAATTATGCTTATAGCAATTACCATTATGCCTCCGGCACCAATTTTATCAGTATTAGTGTCAATTTAAACGAATTTTAATTAATGGAGAAAAATATTATTATTGCCATTGACGGCCATTCATCTACCGGCAAAAGCACACTGGCCAAACAAATTGCCAAAGCCTTAAATTATCTGTATATAGACACCGGCGCTATGTATCGAGCAGTTACTTATTACGCCTTAAAAAACCATCTGATTTCTAACAATCATTTTGACAAAGAGCGGTTAATCAAAGCTTTGGATCACATGCAAATCGGTTTCAAATATAATCCCGAAAAAGGATTTGCCGAAGTCTATCTCGACGGGCAAAATATTGAAAAAGAAATACGGCAAATGGAAGTTTCCAATTTTGTCAGTGAAATAGCAGCCGTTCCCGAAATCAGAGAAAAACTTGTAGCACAGCAACGTAAAATAGCCACTAATAAAGGTGTTGTGATGGACGGGCGTGATATTGGCTCGGTTGTTTTTCCCAATGCCGAACTTAAAATATTTATGACCGCTTCGCCTGAAGTCCGTGCCCGGCGCCGGTATAAAGAGTTAATTGAGAAAGGTGAAAATGTCACCTATAAAGCAGTGGTTGAAAATGTAAAAAAACGCGATAAAATAGATTCGGAACGCAGTGCTTCACCATTGATTAAAACCGAAGATGCCATATTAATTGATAATAGCAACTTAACACCAAAGGAACAATTTGAACAAGTATTGGCCTTGGCCAAACAAAAAATTAAAAAATAATTGTCACATTTAGACTTACAAATCGTTTTAATAATAACCAAAAAGAAAAATTATGATAACTACTACAACTGACTTTATCCCCGGAAAAGAAATTACTGAAATTTTAGGTATTGCCCGTGGCAGCACTGTTAGAGCCAGAAATTTTGGTTCCGATTTTATGGCCGGACTTAAAAATTTGGTAGGCGGTGAAGTCAGCGAATACACCAAATTGCAAGCCCGCTCCAGAGAGCAGGCGCTTAAACGCATGTTAGATGATGCCGAAAGATTAGGCGCCGATGCTGTTATCAACATCCGGTTTACCACTTCTATGATTATGCAAGGTATGTCGGAAATACTGGCTTATGGCACCGCTGTAAAAATAAAATAATATGCCTGTTTTTACTTCCATAGGATTTTTAATCACACTTGTAAGTTTTGGCTTAATGCTATATGTATTTATCAACCGCCTCAATCAAAAAGACGATTTTGAAGACCGCGATAATTAATTTCAAGTTATAAATGCTTTAGCCTATTTTTGCCGACTATGAAATTACAAGATTTTATCCAATCCTTTGTTGATTTGCCAAAAGAAGCAATGATTGATATGCAAAAAGCATCTATCTCAATTGATTTGCCAAAGGGCACCAAGTTTCTCAATCAAGGGCAAACCTGCAAAAAACTCTTTTATATAAAAAAAGGCTTGGCACGCAGTTACTACTACAACGAAAAAGGTAAGGATGTTACCGTTTGGTTTTTTAGCGACAACAATGTTATGGTTAGTGTCGAAAGCTTTTTTCAACAAAAACCGAGTCTCTATTATATGGAATTATTAGAAGACAGCCGGTTATATTACATTACTTATCAAGACTTGCAAAAGCTTTTTGACAAGCACCATAGCATTGAACGTTTTGGCCGCTTATTATCCACACAACTACTCACCGATGTCGTTGGCAAGCTTAATGCCATACAATTTCAAACAGCCAAAGAACGCTATCAGTTTCTTATTCAAAAATATCCCGATATAGCTTACCGGGCGCCCTTAGGACATATAGCGTCTTATTTGGGCATTACTCAAGAAACCCTGAGTCGTATTAGATCCGGAAATTGATTTCTTATTAATCATTAGCAATATTTGACATAGATCAAAAAAAAATTGTCTTGGTCAATCTACCTTTGCAATTTATTTATTCATTATGTTCATTTTAAATAAACATATTATGTCAAATTGAATTATAATACCAAATTAAATTATAAAATAGCCCATTTGACACCGAAGCTTCGGGGTTGCTTGGTCAAAGAAAAAAACGCAATAGTAGCCGTAGCTACAGTCGCGTATTATTGACAATGAGAAAGCCAAAAAGAAACGAAATATTGGACTATTTTGTATGTCGTTTTGGTATTAAATGTCGCTTTGTTATAAAATAGTTTTTCATAGTTAGTTAAGTAAAGAAAAGGGCTATTCATTAATTTGAACAGCCCTTTTTGAGTATTGACAATAAACAATTTAAAACATTAATTCATTTTATTATCAATCATAGATAAAATTTTAGTTTCACGTTCTTTGGTTTTGGCCAATATTTCTTCTGCCTTTGATATAAGTTCTTTTGCTTTCTCATCATTTTTTAAGCTTGCAGCATTTATTTTGACATTATAATAGGCTCCATAAACACCTGTGCGGGCAGCCATAGTCCCCACAGCAACATCGGAAATAGAAGCCGGCAAGCCGGTATCAGCCATAGCTTCCATAACTTCCATGGACTCATAAGCCGTTTGCATCACTTTCAGTGGTATTTCAGTAGCATATAAAGTAGCTGCTTCTATGGCCTCTGCCCTGACTTGTTTATCAGCTGCCGTTTTTTTAGGCAGTTTAAAAGCATCCATTATTTTATTAAAAGCAGCCGTATCTTCATCTACCAAATGCATCAATTGATCTTTATATGCTTGTCCTTTTACTGCCCAATCGGAATAAAAATTCCATCGGTCGTCCCAACCGCGCTTGTGCGATGACAAATTGGCCACCATAGTTCCTAAAGCAACACCAAGAGCAGCTGTATAGGCTGCAATAGAACCCCCACCGGGTGCGGGCGCTTCGGAAGCAGTTAAATCGGCAAAATCCGTCAAACTCAAATCTACCAATTTAGACGGCGCATCCGCTTCTAATAAATATTCTATAATTTTTTCTTCAGGTTTAAAAGGTTTTAGATCATCAGCTCCCAAAGATTTAACCGCAATTAATATTTTTTCTCTTTCCGATATTCCCAATGACCGTTGTTGTTTGGTCAAAAAATAATCGGCTGCATCAAGCATGACTTTTTTGGGCACCAATCCGATGATTTCTGACCCGGTAACCCTTACGCCCCGTTTGTCGGCCGCTTTGACCGATTCGTCAAATACCAAGTGTACCGGTGCCGCTTTAATATCCGTAATATTATAAGATACTTGTGCAATACCATATTCTTCGATAAACCAACCAATTCCTTTAACGCCTTTAAATTTACCCGGAATACGCACAGGTTTACCGTTTTCGTCAAGCACTTTTTTACCGGTAATAGGATTGCCTTCACGTTTGATACGACCGGCCTCTCTAATATCAAAAGCTATAGCATTGGCCCGTCTGGTTGATGTTGTATTTAAGTTGATATTGTAAGCCACCAAAAAATCGCGAGCCGAAATTGCAATGGCCCCCGAACGGGCTACTTCATCATCAAATCGACTGGGACCAAAATCAGGTTGCCAATCCGGATTGGTTAATTTGTCAGGTAAGCCTTCATACTCTCCTGATCGCACATTGGCCAAATTGCGACGTTTTTCTTCGGTGGCAGCATTTTCATACAGGTAAACCGGAATATGCAAATCATTTCCTACCCGTTCAGCTAATTTTTTGGCATACAGTGCCGTTTCTTCCATAGAAATATTGGCAATGGGCACTAACGGACAAACATCAGTAGCTCCAAAACGAGGATGCTCGCCACTGTGTATACGCATGTCAATTAATTCTTTGGCTTTTTTTATCAAACGGTAAGCTGCTTCTACAACTTTTTCGGGTTCACCTACAAAAGTGATAACCGTTCTGTTGGTAGCTTTACCGGGATCAATATCCAACAATTTAACCCCGTCAACCGTTTCTACTTGCTTGGCTATTTCATTTATCTTTTGTAAATCACGTCCCTCACTTATGTTAGGGACACATTCTATCAATTTTTTTTGCATAATAAAGTATTTTATGGCTTAAAAATAAACAATTTTGGTAGAAAAAAAAATGAACAAAAAGTTTTTCGATTTAAAAAAAAATTGCCTGTATTATATTCATTGTTAAGTTTATATCAAAAATAAGCCAAAGAGATGAAAAAAATTTTATCTAGTATCAAAAAAATCTTATATTTGCACTCGCAATTCGTTGCTGGACCCATAGCTCAGTTGGTTAGTAGCACCTGACTCATAATCAGGGGGTCGCTGGTTCGAGCCCAGCTGGGTCCACTTTTTTTTTAAAAGTATTTGAAAAAATACATTATATTTGTTAATTCATATATATCATCATTGACAATGAAGTATTCCTTAGTCCTTATAAGTATCATATTGCCGGGTTTGATGTTTGCCGCAAGGCAAAATCCGCCTCGCCCGACACGTGGACCTACACCTCCGCCGGGTTTACCGATTGATCAATATATATATGTATTAATTATAATTGCTGTCCTAATCGGTATTATTTATAAAAAAAATAAAACAGTGCAATCATAAAAACGGCTTTTCAGCTGTTTTTTTTTATGTCCTTATTCTTTCTATTAAAGCATTTGTAGAAACATCATGCCCTAGTGATTTACTTGTGTCGTTAATATCCGATAAAACATTTTTGGCCAATTTTTTCCCCAATTCCACACCAAATTGATCAAAAGCATTGATTTGCCATAACCATGCTTCAACAAAAGTTTGGTGTTCAAAATAAGCCAATAAACTTCCTAAACTTTCGGGAGAAATTTCATCAAACAAAATAGTAGTTGAGGGACGATTACCTTCAAAGTTTTTATAAGGTATTTCATTATACTCTCCTGTCATTAAGGCTTCTGCCTGTGCTATCATATTGGCTAACAATATTTTATGATTGCCGGAAAAATTTGTCGATTTATTCGTTCTTTCAGCTATAAAATTAACCGGCACAATTTTAGTTCCTTGGTGCAATAATTGAAAAAAAGAATGCTGAGCATTGGTGCCTGTATTTCCCCAAATAATATTTCCGGTTTGCCATGACACTTTTTTATTATCCAAACCAACTGATTTACCATTGCTCTCCATCATTAATTGTTGTAAAAAATCAGGCAAGAATAATAATTTGTCTGCATAAGGTATATAGGCTTCCGTTTCAAATTGATATAAATTGTTATACAATAAAGTCAATAACGCAGCCAAAACCGGTAAGTTATTTTTTAAATCGGTCTCTTTAAAATGTTGGTCCATAGCGTAAGCTCCTTGCTTTAAAGCTATAAAATTATCATAGCCGATAGCTAATGGTATGGCCAATCCCGCAGGGCTCCATAAAGAATACCTGCCCCCTACCCAGTCCCACATAGGAAATACATTGTTATTGGGAATACCAAAAAGACGTGCTTTTTCTACTTGGGTTGTAACCGAAACAAAATGATGTGCAACAGCTTCTTTTCCAAATGCTTCTATATAAATCTGTTGAATATTTTGAGCGTTGGTTAGCGTCTCTTGAGTTGAAAAAGATTTGGATACAACTAAAAATAATGTGGTTTCCAAATCGATTTGTTGAAGAAGATTGTCCAATTGAAAAGGGTCAATATTAGACAAAAAATGCATCTTTAAAGGGGTCCGAAAGTCTTTTAAGGCATGTATAACCATTTTTGGTCCCAAGTCAGAACCCCCAATGCCTATATTGACCACATCGGTAATAGGTTTGCCCGTATAACCTTTCCATTGTTTATTGATCACCTGATTGACAAATGTTTTAATACGCTCATCGGTCTCTTTTATATCAGGTATAATATTATGACCTTTAACTATAACCGGCGAAGTTGTTTGTTGACGCAAAGCCGTATGTAATACTGCTCGTTGTTCGGTTTTGTTGATAATTTCTCCTTTAAACATGGCGTCAATACCACTGTTTAATTGCATTTCTTTGGCAACTTCAATCAAATAATGTAATAAAGTAGCATCAATACGGTGTTTAGAAAAATCGAAATAAATACCGTTAAATTCGAAAGTAAAATCTTTTAAACGGGCTTCATCAAGAAAACCGGTGATTTTGCTGTCTTTTATTTTCTTAAAATACGCATTTGCCTGTTTCCAGGCGGAAGATGATTCTAAGTTCATGAATGTTTTTATTAAAAAAATTAACTAACACGTTCAATTTTGGCACCCAGCTTATTCAACTTTTCATCTATAGCCTCATAACCACGGTCGATTTGTTCTATATTATGAATGATACTTTTGCCATTGGCTGCCAATGCGGCAATCAACAAAGAAACACCGGCTCTGATATCGGGCGATGTCATAGTGGTAGCCCGCAGAGGCGGATTGTGATTTAAGCCTATAACTGTGGCTCTATGAGGATCGTTTAAAATGATT
>JAMOMQ010000073.1 GCA_027066995.1 Flavobacteriales bacterium | reverse complement strand
GGATTTGTCTTTTGGGGGATAGCATTGTGAATCCCAAGGTGGCAGGTTTTGATAAGATGGATGTTTTTGTTTATAATACCATGCAGCTATGGGCGGTAAGACAAAAAAGACTTTGTTTTTAATCCGGTTAACATCATAACATGACGAATTTACCCGTTTGGTTTCATCGGCATTTAAATGTATAATTTTATGATAGGGACATGCCGGACTGCGTTCGCCGTTTTTGGGTATATCCCCAATATAGGTGTCGGGGCAAGCGGGGGCGGCCAAGTAACCACTTTGCTTGCATATTTTGGCTTGTGCCATTGCCTTGACCGGTTTGTCAAACCATTTGGATTGAGGTAAACTCTTAAATACATCAAACATTATGGGGGCGGCTGTTTGCGTGCCTGTTATTCCCGGTCGTCCTTCGCCTGTAGCATTGCCAACCCACACACCTACGGTATAGGCGGGCGTTACGCCCAAGCACCAAGCATCACGATGTCCAAAGCTGGTGCCGGTTTTCCAAGCAATTTTTTGCGCAGAACGGTATAAGTGCCAATCATCGCCTTCAACAGGACGATCTTTGTCTGATAAGGCTTTAAATATATACCAGATATTGTCGGCTTCAAATAAACCGGAGGTAGTTTTTGGTGTAAAAACGGGTGTTTTTTTGAGATAATTTATTTGAAAATAATCCTGATCATTATATCTACCACTTTGATTGTAATGATTAAGCACCCGTGCCATAGCACTATACGCCGAAGCCATATCAAACAAACGGGTTTCGGCGCCCCCCAAAATCAAAGTCAATCCGTAATAATTGGCGGGCTTGTCGATAGTCGGTAAATGGAGTTGTTGTAGTTGGTCTTTAAATTTTTGCAATCCGTATTTTCGTAACAAACGCACGGCAGGCACATTTAGAGACCTGGCAAGTGCTGCATCTGCAGGAACCATACCGTCGTAAGATTTATTATAGTTTTTGGGATGATAACCGGCTATTTGAGTCGGAACATCTTTGAGCAAACTATGAGGTAAAATCAATCCGTCTTTAAAAGCCCAAGCATATAAAAAAGGTTTAAGTATACTACCGGTGCTTCGCGGTGCCATTATCATATCCACATCGGCATTTTTAGGCTTGGCTTTAGCGGGAATGTTGCCGAGATAGGCCAATATCTGTCCACTATTGACAGCAGTAACCACTATTCCCATATTAAATATTTTATTGGCCGACAAAAATTTATAATGTCTTAAAGCTATGGCTTGAACTTGTGTTTGCAAATTTTTATCTATACTGCTAAAAATTCGTTGGCCTTCATGTCCTTGTTTGATGGCTAAGGCCAATAAATGTGGCGTAAGTTGTGGTAGCGGCTTGGGTTTGCCGGGGAGTGGTTCAGATTTTGCCAGTTCGCAAGTGACGGCATCTATTATCTTTTGATCTTTTAGTTTATCCAAAAGTGCATTGCGCTTACGTTTTAAAATTTGTT
The DNA here is from genome assembly GCA_027066995.1 of Flavobacteriales bacterium. GTDB lineage: Bacteria > Bacteroidota > Bacteroidia > Flavobacteriales > Flavobacteriaceae > WGBX01. The sequence continues at coordinate 10,980 of JAMOMQ010000073.1, read as the reverse complement.
GATTTTTTCCCGGGTATATCAAGGCGGGAGCATTAGGCAATACGGCTAATGTGGCACTTTCGCCCCAAGACAGTCGATTTGGTGGTCGACCGTAATAGCGCCATGCAGCGGCTTCCAATCCGACTACATTACCGCCAAAAGGCGCTTGAGAGGCATATAAATTTATTATTTCATCTTTGTCAAATGACAATTCCAACCTAATGGCTAAAATAATCTCCATTATTTTTTGATATATATTGCGAGGCTGTTTGCCGCGGGCCATTCGTATAACTTGCATGGTAAGTGTGCTACCGCCACGCACTATTTTTCCCGCTTTAATATCTTGATACAAGGCTTTGATCAAAGCAACAGGATTTACGCCCGGATGTTTATAAAAATAGGCATCTTCAAATTGAATCAGGCTAGATTTGAATTTATAGGGTAAAGTGTCGGAAGCCGGAAAGCGCCATTGACCGTCTTTGGCAATTTTTGCTCCTAATAATTCACCGTTACGGTCATATATAACAGTGGTATACGGTGTGTTGAAAAGAGGCTTGGGTAAGGCCAAATAAAACCATAATAAAAATGCACCGGCGGCCAACAACTGCCGGTAGTATTTATTGATTATATGTAATAATCTTGTTTTCAGTTTTTTTTCTTGATAAAATTGAATATACTATAAAATATAAGTCATGCAAATTTATGTTAAAATAATGTCATTGTCGGTAAAAATGTTAAATTTGCATTGATTATAAAAAAATAAAAATCCATGAAAAGATACATGATTGTATTGCTGCTGTTTGTGTTAAACAGTCTGCTGGCACAACAAAAAGCGGAAGTATTGATGACAGTTAACGGTAAACCTGTAACGGTAACCGCGTTTGAAAAAATGTATACCAAAAATTTGGATTTGGTACAAGATCCGGCACAAAAAGATATTGATAATTATATGGAACTCTATACCAATTACCGGTTGGAATTGGAAGATGCTTATCAAAAGAAATATGATACCGTAGCCAAATTGAAACGTGAGTTGGCTACTTACCGCCGTGATTTATCAAAAAAATATCTGTCGGATAACGATGTGATTGACCAAATGGTTAAGGAAGCTTACAATCGTATGAAAAATGATATTCATGTGGCACATATTTTAATACAAGTGAGTCCCGAAGCAGCGCCCGAAGACACATTGAAGGCTTATAAAAAAATAATGACTGTTTACAATAAAGCCAAAGGCGGTGCTGATTTTGGTCAATTGGCTCAACAGTATTCGCAAGATCCGTCTGCCAAACAAAATAAAGGAGATCTGGATTACATTAATGTATTTCATACGGTTTACCCTTTTGAAACGGCAGCTTATAATACACCTGTAGGACAAGTGTCCAAGCCTTTTAGAACCCGTTTTGGTTATCATATAGTCAAAGTTTTGGACAAACGGCCGGCTAAAGGCGAAGTGGAAGTGGCTCATATAGTGACCATAAACAAGAAAAACAAAAAAGGTCAACCGGTGAATCAAGAAGTAGATGCCAAAACCCGTATTTTTGAATTGTATAAAAAACTGCAAAGTAAACAAGACACTTTTGAAAATTTGGCACGTAAATTTTCCGATGACAAAAATAGTGCCCGTCGAGGTGGGCGTTTACGTAAATTTGGTATCAGGCAAATGATTCCCGAATTTGAAAAAAAGGCTTTTAGCTTAAAGAATGAAGGCGATATATCCGAACCTTTTCAAACCAAATATGGTTGGCATATCATAAAATTGATAAAAAAATATCCTGTTCCCGCTTTTGATCAAATCAAACACCAATTGCGACAAAAGGTGATGCGGGACGAACGTTCTAAGATGGGTAAGGAAAAACTGATGAAACGTATTGAAAAACAATTTCCTGTTACAATGACCGGCAGTATGGATAAGGTTTATAAAGTGGTCACTAAAGACTTTTTTGTTAATAAATGGCAGATTCCGCAAACCAAAGATGTTAACGAAACTTTATTTGTTATCAATAATGACAAAAAGGTGACTTATAAAGATTTTTACGAGTATTTATACCGTCGTCAAATGCATAATCAAGGCTCGTATAAACAAAAGAAACAAGTGGTAGACAAGTATTTTGAACGTTTCAAAAAAGATCAATTGTTTAAATATTACAACAACCATTTGGAGCAAATTTATCCCGATTTTGCGCAAACCATGCAAGAATATAAAAACGGTTTGCTGTTGTTTAATATCAAATCGGATATGGTTTGGGATAAATCCGTTAAAGATACGTTGGGATTACAAGCTTTTTATGAAAAGAATAAACAAAGTTATAAATTGCCCAAACGTTACGAGATATTAATGGCGCAAGTCAATGACAAAAAAACAGCTAAAAAAATTGCCAAAGATTTGGCCAAAGGAAAAACGGTTAAATACTTGAAAGACAAATACAAATCGCATCATATTTTAGTTAAACAAAAGGATTATACCAAACAGGACAAATTGTTAAAAGATCATCCGGTAAATGATGGTAAACCGGTTATTTATCAGGAAGGTAAACAATATATTGTTTTATATTTAGTTAAAGTAAAACCGGAAGCCGTGCCACCGCTTAAAGACGTTAAAGGGCGGGTTACCGGAGATTATCAAAACTATTTAGAACAACAATGGCTTAAGCGTTTGAAACAGAAATATCCGGTAAAAATTAATCAAAAAAATTGGCAAAAATTACGTGCAAAATATAAAAAGTAAACTTTTATTGATTGTTTTTTTAGGCTTAGTGTCTTGTCAGTATTTTACAAATAATACCGACAAGATGCCTGTAGCCAAAATTTATGATACCTATTTATATTTTGAAGATATTAATCCGGAAATTTACCGTAACAAATCTGACGAGGACAGCCTAAGTGCCTTGCGTCAATATATAGAAAACTGGGCTTATAAAACGCTGTTGGTTAAAGAAGCCGAACGCAATGTAGATACCGTTAAAATCAATCGTTTGGTGGCGCAATACCGTTATGATTTGTTGACCGATACTTACAAGGAATTGCTCTTGCAAAAGTATATAGATACTGTAGTTCCAATAGACACTTTACATAAGTATTATCAAAATTACCAGTCCTATTTTATAGCTGATCAGGTTTATGTAAAACCGAAATATTTGGTGGTTAATAAACAAAATCGTAAAGTAAGCAAATTTAAAAAATGGTTTTTTTCTGACAAACCGGAGTTTGCAGACAGTTTGATAAAAAATTCCGGTGTCTTTACCAAATATGATTTGACGGGTAACCGCTGGTTTGACATGTCCGGTTTTAAAAAGGAAATTCCCGTTTTAAAACATACCAAAAATAAATATATCTTAAAAAAAAGCAAAAAGTTTGTGTTAACAGACAGTTTAAGTTTATATTTGGTGTTTGTTAAAGATGTTGTTGACAAAGGACAAACATTAGCTTTGGATTTGGTCAAAAACGACCTCAAACAGTTGATTTTGAGCAAACGTAAACAAGCGGCTTTGTCACTATTGGAACAACATATAAAGCAAGAAGCTATAAAGAATAAAACATTTAAATTATTTAAAACAACAAAATAAATGAATCGAATAAAAATAATATTTACCGGCATTTTGATGTTAAGCATGTTGACGCAATACGCTCAGAAAGAACGTGTTAAAATAGATGGAATTGCTGCAGTGGTGGGCAACCATATTGTTTTGAATTCGGAAATTGATCAGCTTAAAATACAAATGAAGCAACAAGGTCTGGATACAAAAAATTTAGATGATTGTAAAATTTTGGAACGTTTGCTGCAAAACAAATTGTTATTGCTTGAAGCCAAAAAGGACACTTTGATTAAAGTAACCGATAAAGAAGTGGAAAGTATGGTTAATCAGCAAATTGACTATATGAAAACCCAAATGGGCGGTAGTATTGAAAAAGTATTGGAATTTTATAACAAAAAAACCTTAACGGAGCTGAAAGCCGAATTATCCAAATTGGATAAAAACAAGAAGTTATCCGAACTTATGCGACAAAAAATTATTAAAGATGTGGATGTCAGTCCCGAAGAAGTCAAAACATTTTATGATGCCATTCCAAAAGATAAGGTGCCTGAAATAGGCACACAAGTGGAATTGATGCAAATAGTTATCAAACCCAAGCCTGATAAAGAAGCCGAACAAAAAGTTATTGATAAACTTAAAGAAATCAAGAAAAAGGTAGAAAACGGTGCCAGTTTTAGAGCACAAGCCGTATTATACTCTGAAGATCCCGGTTCACGGGCCAATGGTGGTAAATATGTCATTAATCGTAAGTCGGCTTTTGTGCAAGAGTTTAAAGATGCCGCTTTTAGTTTGGAAAAAGGACAAGTATCCGAACCATTTAAAACCCAATTTGGTTGGCATATTTTAACCGTTGAAGAAATTAACGGTCAAGAACGGGTAGTGCGTCACATCTTAATGGTCCCCGAAATCAATTTTTTAAATCGTCGGGCCGCTCAAAAACAATTAGACACCATTAGAAAACGTATTTTGGATAAAGAAATTACTTTTGAGTCAGCCGCACGTGAATTTTCAGATGACGAAGAAACTAAAAAAACAGGTGGTAAAATTATCAATCCCAATACGGGTGATTCAATGTTGGATTTGACCATGCTTGATCCCAAATTGCATCAAATAGTTCAAGATATGAATCAAGGTGACATCAGTGAAGTTTTGACCGAGAAAGACCGCACCGGAAATGAATTATATAAAATCATTATGGTCAGTAAACGTGTGCCGACTCATAAAATGGACTTTGTTAAAGATTATCCTAAAATCAAAGAAATGGCCTTGGAACAAAAAAAGGAAAAGGTTTTGGTTAAATGGATGAATGATAAAATAAAGAATAATTATATCAAAATCAGTCCCGAATTTGCCCAGTGTAAATTTGAAAGTCATTGGAAGTAAAGACGCCCAAATTGGGCGTCTCCACAGGTGGAACCTAATGGAGTGTCAACACAGGGAGGGGTTAATCGGTGTGTTTCTATAACAAAACTAAACATTATGTCAGATGTAAGCTTAGCCAAAGAATTACAACAAAAAATATCCGAATTAAAAACCGAAGTCGCCAAGATTATTGTGGGGCAAGAGCAAGTCATTCATGAAATTATTTTATCTATTTTAGGAGGCAGTCACGCTTTATTGATTGGTGTTCCCGGCTTGGCCAAAACTTTGATGGTGCACACTTTGGCACAAGCCTTGGGGTTGGATTTTAAACGGATTCAATTTACCCCCGATTTGATGCCTTCGGATATTTTAGGAACAGAAATTTTAGATGAAAACAGGCATTTTAAATTCATTAAAGGGCCGGTTTTTACCAATATTTTACTGGCGGATGAAATCAACCGGACACCTCCCAAAACTCAGGCGGCGCTACTCGAAGCCATGCAAGAAAAACAAGTGAGTATTGCTAATAAAAACTTTGTTTTAGACAAGCCTTTCTTTGTATTGGCTACACAAAACCCTATTGAGCAAGAGGGAACTTACCCCTTGCCCGAAGCACAGCTTGACCGTTTTATGTTTGCCTTAAAGTTGGATTATCCCAGTTTTGAAGAAGAAATAGCTGTAGTCAAAAATACGACAATTAGCCGTGAAGTGAAAGTGCATCCGGTAATTGACAAAGAACAGATTTTGGCTTATCAAGATTTGGTGCGCAAAGTGCCGGTTGCCGATAATGTGATTGAATATGCCGTAAAATTGGTAGGCAAAACACGACCGAAATCAGAAGCTGCCCCTGAAATAGTTCAAAAATATTTGGATTGGGGCGCGGGGCCACGTGCTTCGCAAAATCTTATTTTGGCCGCTAAAGCTAACGCTTTGGTCAACGGCAAATTTTCTCCGGATATAGAAGACGTGCAAGCTGTTGCCAAAGGCATATTGCGACATCGTATTTTGCTTAATTATAAAGGCGAAGCCGAAGGGGTTACCGTAGAACAAATTATTGAAGAGTTGCTGTAGCCCAACGGGGAACAAGTCTTATATTTTTTTCAACACAAATTTAGGCATTCGTTTAATAGCCCAAGCAACCAGTGCCCAGCGTTTGGTGATATAAGCAATTTTCTTTTTCTTTTGTATGGCTTTGATTATTTGACGAGCTGCCGTCTCTACATCGGCTTTCCAAAATGTTTCGCCTTGTGCCAGTTTGGTATCGACAAAACCGGGGCGGATATCGGTTACAGAAATTTTATTTTTTTTGCTTTTTGAAGCTTTAATCCATAAAGCTTCCATAAAATTGGCTTGATACGCCTTGCTGGCATTGTAAGTGGGATTGGCAGCGCCGCCCAATAAAGACGCTACCGATGATATATTAACCAAGTGTCCTTGATGTTGTTGTCTGAAATAATTATATCCTGCGGTTAAGGCTTTGGTAACACCTATTACATTGGTTTTGATAACGGATTCACATACCGGCCAATCAAGCTCCAAATTAAATTTGCCAATGCCCGCATTGACGATAATCAGGTCAATGCTGCCGAATGTTTGATGGGCCTGCATAATAACGCTATCTGTTTGCTCGGTATTTCTAATATCATGGCGGATAGGTAGATAACTACCGGGCAGTTGTGCACTGATTTCATCAAGTTTTTCTTGCCGGCGACCGGTAATGGCTACTCTATGTCCTTGATTTGCATATTGTTTGGCCAGAGCTTGACCTATACCCGAAGTGGCTCCAAAGATAAGTATGTTCATAGTGTAAAATATTTGGTCAAATATACATTATATCAAATACAAATATATATTAATCTAACGTGAGTTTGATATAATACCAAAACGACATACAAATTACTCCAATTTTTCGTTTGTTTTTAGTTTACTATGCGCTTAAAATACTGGCTTGTAGCTACGGTTACTACTGCGTTTTCTATTTGATTAGGTAATTCCGCTAATTGGGGAGCAACATACTTTAAACTATGCTATATAAATATTTTTGGTATAAGAATCAGTGTTTTTTTGGAGATAATAAAAAATTTAACGTTTTGTTATCAGGTGATTTGTCTATTTTATCGTAAAATTGGAAATAATTTCCATTTGTAAGATAATAGTCTTATTTTTGCAAATTGGAAGTTTGATTGGTGCAGTGTGTTGCCTTAGGGATAGAAATGGCAGCCCTTGTGGTGTGTGCTTATGTAAAACAAGGCTGTGGACGGCGACCGGAGGAAGCCGGACAATGCCGTAGTTTTTACAGGCAAGACGCCATAAGGCTATAATGAATAGCCCGACCGCGTGGCTTATGTGGCTGGTTTTGGTAGCGGAAAGGCCATGATAATTATAAATAAAACAAATTTTAAATGAAGAAACTGATAGTAATTTTTGCCGGTATTTTGTTGTTGAGCGCTTGTAGTCAATATCAAAAAGTGTATAATGGTAATGATATTGATGCCAAATACAAAATGGCTTGGAAAATGTATGAAGCTAAAAAATGGGGAAAAGCAGACCAGTTGTTTTCGCAAGTAGATAAATTTTATAAGCGAAAACCGACTTATCAACGTTTGTTATTTGCACATGCCATGACATTATTTAACAAAAAGTATTATGTGTCTGCCGGTGAGAAATTTAGAAAGTTTACGCAGTTGTATCCTGAAAGCAGTAAGGCCGAAGAGGCAGATTATTACATTGTTAAATCTTATGATGCTTTGTCGCCTAAATATTCCGTGGATCAGGCTTATACCGTGCGTGCCATAGAGGAGGTAAACAGGTTTTTAAAAAAATATCCTTTTTCTAAATATAAAGATGAAGTAAATAAAATCAATAGTAAGCTTGAGCGAAAATTGGAACGAAAATATTACGAAATAGCCAAACTGTATTATGATTTGGGACGCTACAAAGCTGCTATTAGAGCCTTGAATAACTATATGGTGGATTATCCGGGATCTCACTATAAAGAGGATGCTTTGTTTTACCGTTACAAAGCGGCAGCCGATTTGGCGCTTAATAGTGTGGAATCTAAAAAAGAAGAACGCTTGAAAAAAGCAATGGCTTACTATCAAAATTTTAAGGAAAAAAGCACTAATGAAGCTTATAAGAAAGAGGCCGAAAGTTTGTATGAAGCCTTGCAAAAAGCATTGACCGAAAAGCAAGAAGCAAACAAACAAATGGTAAAAAAATAAAGGACAGTATTTATATATTGTCAAAAAATAAAGAAACTGTAAATAAATAATATTATCATAATTATGGCAGATTTAAAGAAAACCAATGCACCGCTTAATACCATTACTTACGATAGGAAAAAAGTAAAGGAGCCAACCGGCAATATTTACAAAGCTATCAAAATCATAGGTAAGCGTGCCGAGCAAATCAATTTGGAATTAAAAGAAGAGTTGATTAAAAAACTGAAAGAGTTTGAAACCGATCAAGATTCTTTAGCCGAGATTTTTGAAAATAAAGAACAAATTGACATTTCGCGTTTTTATGAACGTTTGCCCAAGCCGACTGCTATTGCTTTGCAAGAGTGGCTTGAAGGAAAAATCTATTGGAAAGATATGTCCGAAGAGGACTATAACGAATTTAAATAGACCTTTGTGTCTTTGCGGGACAAAAATATAGTATTGGGTGTAAGTGGTGGTATTGCCGCTTATAAAATACCGATGTTGGTGCGTATGCTAAAAAAAGCCGGTGCCAACGTGCAAGTGATTATGACCCCAGCGGCTCATGATTTTGTAACTCCCGTAACTTTATCTACCTTATCGGGGCGGCCGGTAATTACCGATTTTATTAAAAACAAAGAAGGTGAATGGCACCACCATGTCAATTTGGCTTTATGGGCTGATTTAATGGTGTTTGCTCCTGTAACGGCAAATACCTTGTCCAAAATGGCTACGGGACAAGCCGGTAATTTTTTGTTGGCTGTGTATATGTCGGCTAAATGTCCGGTAATGATAGCTCCGGCGATGGATTTGGATATGTATGCCCACCCGGCTACTCAAAACAATTTAAAGACTTTGGCGTCTTACGGTTATGAAATTATACCGGCTACCGAAGGGGAACTGGCCAGTGGTTTGACCGGTTACGGCCGTATGGAAGAGCCTGAAAACATTTTTAATCGCATACTGGCGCATTTTAAAAAAAAAGTAGTTTGGCAGGCCGGAAAATTCTGGTGACCGCAGGTCCTACTTATGAATCGATTGATCCGGTGCGTTTTATAGGTAACCATTCCAGTGGCAAAATGGGAATTGCCATAGCCGATGAGGCGGCCGCTCGCGGTGCCAAAGTTGTCTTGGTTTTAGGTCCGACACATTTGCAAGCAACACATCAGGAGATAAAAACTGTCAGGGTGCAAAATGCCGCACAGATGTATGAAGCGGTGCACCGCTATTTTAAAGATACGGATGTAGCTGTTTTGGCGGCTGCCGTAGCTGATTTTACACCCGAAAAAACAGCACCTCACAAAATAAAAAAGCACCAAGCAACGTTATCAATACCATTGAAGCAGACCAAAGATATTTTGGCATCGTTGGGTGAGATTAAAACACCATCTCAAATTTTAATAGGCTTTGCCATGGAAACACAAAACGCCAAAGCCAATGCCTTGAAAAAATTGAAGCGTAAAAATTTGGATTTTATAGTGCTGAATTCTATTAATGAAAAAGGAGCGGGTTTTAAACACGATACCAACAAAGTGAGTATCTTGACCAAAAACGGTGATGTGTATGATTATCCGCTTAAATCAAAAAAGGCTGTGGCTGCGGATATTTTAGATATGGCGGAAAAAATGTTTTATTCGGCCGGTAATTAAAGTAATTAAAATCAGGATGAAATGTATAGAATTTTAGTTTTTTTAAGCTTGTTATTGAGTTTTAACATGGTTGCGGCACAAGAGTTTAAAGCCAATGTGACCGTAAATGCCGCGGGTGTGCGCGGCTCTAACAAACAGATGTTTAAAACTTTGGAAAATGCTATATCGGAATTTATCAATAAGACCCGTTGGAGTGATAAACAGTTTCAAAATCATGAAAAAATAAAGGTGGATATTTTGTTGAATGTCAAAGAGTATGATTTGAATAAAAACCGTATTAAAGCCGAATTGTATTTTAGAAGTTACCGGCCTGTATTTATGTCCGATTACGAAACATTATTGCTCAATTTGGTGGATAAGAATTTTGAATTTGAATACCGCGAGTTTGAAAAGTTAGATTTTAATCTGGAATTGTTTGAAAGCAATTTGACCAGCACTTTGGCTTTTTATGCTTATGTAGCCTTGGGTCACGACTTTGACAGCTTTAAAGAAAATGCCGGCCGGCCTTTTTATGAAAAAGCAGAAATCATACAAAACAATGCCGAACAAAATAATATTGGCGGGTGGGCGCGTGAACATAAAAACAATACCAAAGGTGATTTGATAGAATTGCTTTTGGACGGAAATTCTAATTTTTATCACAAAGCTATATATACTTACCACCGCTGGGGTTTGGATATGATGGCGGAGAATTTGACTTTGGGAAAAAACAATATCATAACGGCTATCAATTATATGCAAAAATTGAAAGAGCAAAATAAAAATGCCGATTATTTAATCAAGATTTTTTTTGATGCCAAAGCAGATGAAATAGTGCAGATTTTTACGGCCGGTCCGCCTGTTAACACGTCTTTTGTGGTTAATAAACTTAGAAGTTTGGCGCCTAATTACGACTTTAAATGGGATGAGATTATGAAAACCGGAGATCGTGCTCGTCGCCCGGGTATGCGTCAAAACCGCCCGCCTGTTTATGGTGATCGTCAGTTCAAAGATAGGGAACGAAGTGAAAAAATGAAAATGGAAAACAAAGGCATGATGTTTAAAAAGTAAATTTTTGGGCTTTCGTTTTTTTAATATTTTTTAACCACCCAAGGCACCCAAGAAACAGCGAAGAAAAAAATATTTAGGGGTTGCTGAAAAGCTCGGAAGTGCAATAGATTTTTAATTTGTGAATTGCAGATGTATATAGATACTTCAAAATGAACAAGTTGAAAAGATGTTGTGCTTCCGAGCAGCAGAAATATTAAATTTACGCGT
>JAMOMQ010000072.1 GCA_027066995.1 Flavobacteriales bacterium | reverse complement strand
CTCAACAATGGTTTTGATTGGTCTATGGCTGACAACTTAGCATTATGGAGTGCCGCCTTATCAGGACAAAACATTATTTCTATCGGTATTGGTAAAGACACCGGCAAAGGTTCTAACCGCCCTGATGTCAAAACTATTCTGAATACTTTAAGTGACATTGAAGGTAAAGCCGTATCGGATATCTTAATTTATCAAGACAACGACTTGCATTATGTAGATGTTTTGGTGACAAAGTTAGAAAGTATTGAAGCCCTAAAACAAAGAAAAGATCTCCGGTATGTAGAACCTACCGGTTATGATTACTTTTCTTATATCGAAACCAAAAGCAACTCGGGTTGCAGCACCGGTTCGGATTATATTTCTTCTGCAGATTATGGCACATTGCCATCAGGGGCCAAAGTGCCTTGGAACTATTATATTCATAAAATAAATCAAGCTTGGCGATATAGTAAAGGACGCGGCATAGGCGTTGGTGTGATTGATACCGGCATATCTGATTATCAACCTAATTTGGGTTACAAATTTGACGATTATTACAGTGGCCGTTATGTGCAAAAATATGGCACGTATATCGATTCCAATTGGTATTGGTCAACTAATTACGACGGCTATCATGACAAATGCGGGCATGGCACCAGTTCCAATTCCGCTGTAGCTGCCCCCAATAATAATAATCACCTGCCTGTTGGTGTGGCTTATGAGTGTAATTTAGTGTCTTACCGTGGCACTGCCGATGTGGTTTTAAACGATTACCACGAACGCAAAGGAGTAACAATGGCGCTAAAGGCATTGGCCAGGAGAAGTGATATCAAAATTATTTCTATGTCAATAGGTTACCCTTGGTCTATCGGTAATATAAAAGATGCCGTTAAGTATGCTTACAATCATGGCAAACTGATTTTTGCCGCCGGTGGTACCTCCACATCATATACTAATTGGTATCCGGTTATTTTTCCGGCCAGTATGAGTGAAACCGTAGCGGTTACCGGTATTGAAGAAGGATCGGGATATAATGAATGCGATGTTTGTCATACGGGTAGCAAAATAGATTTTACCTATGTTATGGAACGTGGCAATAACCATCATCAACCCGTGGACGGCTATTATAACAATACAGCCAATTATTTTGGAGGCTCCTCGGTAGCCACGGCTTCTACAGCCGGTATTGCAGCCTTAGTCTGGGCACGTTATCCTTATTGGTCAAGATCACAAGTGCTTGACCGCTTAAAACGATCCGCTCATTTTTATCCTTACAAAAACAGTGACTTTGGTTATGGAAATATTGATGCCTTAAAAGCTGTACGGGGCTATTAATACCATACATTAAAAAGCTGTCGAAAAGAATCATTTTCCCGGCATGAGGCTGTCTCAAAAGAATGAATTATCTGCCATTCCTAACACAGTAAGGAATCTCAACATTGATAATCAATAACATATAGTTTCAATATTATATGCAGCATTTATGAAAAATACTTTTGAGACAGCCTCTTTTTAATATCAGTAATTGACAAACTTATTGTTTGTATAATGATCAAAAAAAGCTTTTAAAACTATCAAATTAACGTTATTTGTTATATTTTTTGATAATTTTATGAAAAAAATCAGGATTTTAAAAAAAATTTATGTTTGCGTAACTAACATCACTTGATTGTAAACCAATATTTATTATCTTTGTTTAATTAAAATAACAACACATATGAAAATAAAACATATAGTTTTAATATTTGGTATATTTCTATTAAGCACAGCTTTTTTAAGTCCAAAATCTCATCAAAATCATCAACTTATTGTAACCAAAACCAACATTAATACCGAAGGTAAAGAACTTACCGTAAAAAAAGGTTGTACGCTTTGTCATAATCCCGAGAAAAAAATTGTCGGTCCGAGTTTTAAAGAAATAGCCGTTGCATATGAGGGTAATCACGACAAATTGCTTAAATTTTTAAATGGAAAAGCTCAGCCTATAGTGCGTCCGGAGGAATTTCAATTTATGAAACCGGTTTTAAATCAATTAAAACACACTCCAAAAGAAGAGGTGGAAGCCATAGCTAAATATATTATAAGTCTTAAATAACGGGGGCTCGATATTTTAATGGCAAATAAACCACTTTTTTAGTGTCAAAAAAATCCTCGTCAAAATAATTTTTAAGATCATATATCCTGACATTTTTATAAGGTGCCAGCTCTTTGGTCAAATCACCTCCTTTGAGATATAGTATACCGTTTTTTAACGGATGCTTAGATTCTTTTTTTACTTTACCTTTAACCCATTTGACAAAATCCGGCATTTGCGTAACGGCTCTACTTACGATAAAATCGTATGTATCCTTAATATTTTCCACACGGTCATGGGTGGTTTTTATATTATCAAGACCTGTTTCACGAGCTATGGCATCTACGACCTTGAGTTTTTTACCAATACTATCCACCAAATGAAAATTGGTGTCGGGAAATAAAATAGCGAGAGGAATACCCGGAAAACCGCCGCCGGTACCGACATCTAAAACATCTGCACCGGGCAAAAAATCAATAACTTTGGCAATACCTAACGAATGCAAAACATGATTGGTGTATAATTGATCGATATTTTTACGCGATATCACATTTATTTTACTGTTCCAATCTTTATACAGAGGGTATAACCGCTCAAATTGATCGATTTGTTTTGGTGTTAAATCAAAATATTTTTGGATGATTCGACTTTGCATAACGTTATTTTTATACAAAGATACAAGGTCATACCAAAACGACATACAAAATAGTCCGAAATATTTTATAAATCAATTTGGTATTAAACCGTAAAAAACCGTTCCAATTCTTTTAAAGTTTCGGGCGTGGTTTGGATATCTTTAACCACATCGCCTTTGTCTAATACCACTATACGATTGGTTACTTCGGTAATATGTCCTAAGTCATGACTGGAAATTAATAAAGTTTTGTCTTGTTTTGCAGATAATTGTTTTAATAATTTTTTTAGACGTATTTGAGTGGTAGGGTCTAAATTGGCAAAGGGCTCGTCAAGTATAATAACCTCAGGGGATCCAATTAATGCTGCTACCAATCCTACTTTCTTTTGATTTCCTTTGGACAAATCGCGCAGATATTTTTTTTGATTGAGTATTTCATCATTAAAAAACTCATCAAACTGACCCAAAAAAGAATTTATATCGGCTTTATTTTGCCCTCTCAATTCGCCTACAAAATAAAAATACTCCTCGGGCGTTAAATAGCCTATCAAAAAACTGTCATCAATATAAGCCGATGTATGTTTTTTCCAGTCTTCACTTTGATTTACCACTATATCATTATTAAGCACTTGACCGGTTGTTGGCCGGATTAAATCCAAAACCAAATTGAAAAAAGTGGTTTTACCGGCACCGTTATTGCCCACCAAACCAAAACTTTGACCTTTAGGTATGTTAAGTTCCGGCATGTTTAATACGGTCTTGCCATTGTATTTTTTTGTAAGATTATTGACTTGTAACATAGTTAATTGAGTTGTTTAAATCCGTGTAAAGTTTTATATTTTTTCTTGATATACAAACCTGTTATTTTATTAATCAAATAGTCATGGAACAAAATGCCTAACAATCCAATGCTTGTAAAGACAATAACTGCAGCCAAAAAGCCTACCTTTACCAGCAAAACAAAAAATAAAAGAAAAGGTAATAACCCCAATAAAAAACTAATCAAAAGCAAACGCCCGCTAATGCCTTGACTATTACCAAAACTTTTTTTGTTTAAATCGATACGTTTGGTATTATAGGCGCCATTCCACAACAAAAAAGGGTTTATAATACCTATGGTAAATGTAGTAAAGGCCAATAAAACAACAAAATATTTCCAACTAAAGAACATATAAAAAACAGATAAGGACAAAACAATCAAATTCATAGTGGTCATAATCAAATATTCGGCTTTTAAATATTTTTTAAAATTGACTTTTTGAGCCATTAAAAACGGATAATAAGCACTGTCAAATGACGGAATCATTTGGCCATAGCTGGAACTGACCAAAATAGTCATAAAAAATGCCGCCATAACAAATTTTCGCAGGGTATCATCAGGGGTTTTACCGGGCAACAGTTTGATATAAAACAGTCCAATTAATGATACAAAAATCAAATTATAAACATAAGCTCTGGTGCGTTTATTGCGCCATATTTTTTTTAAAGCGTTCTTATAATACAAGCCGGTTTCTCCCAGCCGGTCGGTAAATTTAAAATCATAAGTTTGGACTTGTTGCGCCGTATGCCCCAATAAAGCATCTAAATACAATTTGTCTTTGATAGTATGATAAGCGGCCCATAACCAAAAAACAGCCCAAAAAACAGCCACACCAACCAACCACGGACTGTTATGCAACCGTTCAAAAAAACCGGCAGACCATTGTGTTAACGGAACTATATGAGATAAATACAATAATACACCGCCTGCAAACAATACCAGAAATATATTCCGTATTTTGATATTGTTATTGATGACCAAATTTAAATAGTTATTGCCTAAAATCAGAAGTAAAATTGTTAAAAACCAAATACTTATATAAAAAGAATCATACGATTTATAAACCAAAACACCAGCCAATCCCGTAAAAAGTATCAACGGTAAAAACACATAAAATGACAAGCTTAATTTAAGCAAAATATATTGGGCGATTTTCCGTTTTTTAAGCGGTAATATTAAAAAGGGACGAAATGCCATTTCGGGTATTTTTTGTCCGAAATAGCGCATAAGCAAATCGCCTATCCACCAAAAAATCAAAAAAGAGTTAATCAAATACAAGGGATCTTGATTGGGAAATTTTTCTTTTAAAATAAAATAGGCGCTTAATCCAATAGATAAAAACACCACTAACATATATAAAGCTAAAAAGCCCATCAAAATATTTAAAACCAAGGTGCGTTGCCAATATGACGACCGGAAAAACTGCTTGTATTGTAAACTTAGAAATTTTATTATCATAAGTTTTTAAACATTTGTATGATAGTCAATTATTTTTTAATATTACAAATATAAACAAAATTAGATATAAAACATATTAGAAAACTAATTTTTATAATTAAAGTTTGGCAAAATTACTTGTTTATCCTATTTTATTTTTTTTATGATTAAAAGTCGTTTTAAATCAATTATATAGGGAGAAAACTTGATAAGTTGATAGATTTTTTTGGATAAAAGCATAAACCTGCGCTCTAATAACACCGAGTATTTCAAATCTCAAAGTGCATAGCTTTTCTTGATTGCAAAATATTAAACAAAACCAAAAGGTTTAAAGTAATTATACTGTCTTTAAGCTAATATCTATTGTAAATCATATGACTCAATATAATAATTGCCATCGAGTAAAATCTTTACCGGACCAATATTATATGAAAAAAACATATATGAAACATTTACTCTATATAATCCATTATAACGACTTTCGGACTGAATTGATACTCTAACGACATCTGGATACGATTCACCATTAACTTCAAAACTTGGATATATATCTTTAACCTCATAGGTATAATGAATGCGTTTCAATAATATCATTTATTGGACTGTTATAATAAATTCTTTTTGTTTCTTCCCATACATCTCCAACAGAAAGGTTGTTATTTAATATGTTTAATTCAAACATATCTGATGGTGCACCTTCATAATGGTTATGCATTCGCAAAAAAGCCCAGTTGTATCTTCTCTTACAAAAACATTTGAATTGATGTTGTTATCTATTACGTTGGAAAGGTATTTTAATTAAAATAATCTTTGCCATCTATTTCCTGATTTCCAATAACCTTTATGGATTGATGTAAATAATTGGCAGGAACATCTACATTTTCAACAGATTGAAAATTAAAATCCCATTTATTACCTATTTCTAAAGGCCAATATGAGTTTGCCGGATTGGAAATATTTTCTTCTTTTTTACATCCTGTTAAAAAGAATAGTAAGCTAATAATTATTAAAAGGTTAGTTTTAAACATGTTACTATTAATAAAATAATTAACTGTTGTTTATAACAAAAACAAGTTGGTTATAGTTTTCATTATTATATCATAATCTTTTATTTATTTTTCTTTTTGTTCTTTTGCATTATCCGCTTCGCTTATTTTATTGGCAGCAACCAAAGACACAACCATATCGTTCAGCATTTCGCTGGCAGCATTCGGATTATTGGGTAATAATATCAAGTTAGATTTGGTATCTTGACCTATAGCTTGCAAAGTGTCATAGTGTTGCGTGATTACAATCAAAGCAGAGGCTTCTTGCGGATTGATACCGGCACGGTTCAACACATCAACCGACTCTTCTAAACCGCGGGCTATTTCACGGCGTTGATCGGCAATACCTTTACCTTGCAAACGCTTGCTTTCGGCCTCGGCTTTGGCGCGTTCCACAATAAGAATCCGTTGGGCATCACCTTCATATTGGGCGGCGACTTTTTCGCGCTCGGCAGCATTAATACGGTTCATAGCAGCTTTTACTTGTGCATCGGGATCTATGTCGGTTACCAAAGTTTTGATAATATTATAACCGTATTCCATCATGGCATCATTGAGTTCTCCTTTAATGGCTATGGCAATATCGTCTTTACGTTCAAAAACATCGTCCAAACGCATTTTGGGAACTTCAGCCCGCACAACATCAAATATATAAGAGGTGATTTGTGCAGCAGGATCTTCCAACTTATAATAGGCATCTTTTACACGGTCTTTAGGTATTTGAAATTGGGTCGAAACCTTTAAATGCACAAACACATCATCTTTGGTTTTGGTTTCAACTATTACATCCAGTTGTTGAATACGCAAATTGATAGGTCGCGATTTGGTATCAATCAACGGAATTTTAAAATTTAATCCGGCATAACGCACCGAATGAAATTTACCCAAACGTTCTACCACTACGGCGGTTTGTTGTTTTACAATAAATAAACCGGTTGCCAATAAGATAATGATTAAAAAAATTAAAATGGGGGTTGCAATCATGAGATGTTGTTTTTTAAGATTAGTTATTAAAAATACGAATAATTTGTGATATTGTTACAAACTTTTGACATAATTTTTATAAACTTATGCAAGTAATACCAAAACGACCTACAAAATATCAAATTAAAACTTAAACCGATTAAACATTACTTATTAGTTCTGTTTGCATTATAAAAGATTAATACGATTGACCTTTCCATATATATTTACCTCTATAAGCACCTAAAGCTGTTACAATAAAATAAAAAGGATACCATAAAAATGACAGTATAAAATATATAGGATGAATGCGTGCCTTATAAAACCGGTTGACCACTACCAATAATAAAGCATCTAAAAAAAGTTTGCCGGCTATAAACCAAGCATACGGTTTATAATGCCAAAAAGCCCATAATACGGTTAATTGAACTGATAAAATAAGTAATCCGCTAAGCCATGCCAAAGTATTTTTGATATGTTTGGTTTTGGCCGCCCAACGAATTTTTTGCTGCCACAAATGGCGCCAAGATGACATAGCGTGGGTTTGCACAATGGCTTGTTGCGATTTTAAAAAGCATATTTTATCAGGATATTTCCGGTGTATTTTTTCCAACAAAAACACATCATCCCCCGAAGCTATATGCGCATTGCCTTTATAACCCCCTACTTGTTCAAAAACTTCTTTGGTAAAAGCCAAATTGGCTCCGTTGGCCAAAAAAGGCTTTCCCGCTTTTAAACCGGCCATGGTCAGAGCTTGCAAGATCAAAAATTCTATTTGCTGAAATTGCGTGATAAACCGGCTGTCATCAAAAAAATTTACGAGTCCTAACACCATTTTAGGCTTGTATTGTTGAATAAAAGCATCTAATATTTTTAACCAATTTTCGGGCAAAACAGTATCGGCATCTGTGGTTACTATCCAAGAAAACTTACTTTGCAAAATACCGGTTTGTAAAGCCTTTTTCTTTCCCTGACCGGTATTGGTCAAAAGTTTTACTTCATTAAATCGACGAACCATGTCAGTAGAAGCATCTGTAGAATGGTCATTTATCATCAATACTTCGAATAAGTCATTGGGGTAATCCAATTTTTGTAAGGAATGGTATAACGCCCCTAAATTTTGAACTTCATTTTTAAACGGAATAATGATGCTAAAGGTCGTTTGGGGCTTGAACGACCTTTCAATTTGAAAAGTTTGGGTTTTTACAATGCCCCAAATCAACCATAAAACAAAAACGGCATAAATAAATAATATCATGGCGCCCACTATCATTTGATATGAAATTTAAAATGCCATATCAAAACCAATCCCGCTAAAAAGGGGATTAAAAAATTGGCCAACCACATTAAAGATACCACGTTAAAAACCAAAGCGCCCGGCATGTTTATCATGCCGAAAACCAATACGGACACACTGCTTTTGACCGCCCAATCAAAAAAGGCCAATACAGGTATAAGACTGGCCATAAAATAGCTTAAAAAAACTGCAGGATATATAAAGTTCAGACCGATATTATGACTTAAAAAATATAACAGTAAAGCAAACTGGCTTGAAAAAACAGCATACCGCACACCGGCATAAAACAAACTTTGCTGCCAAACAGTTTTATGCAGCAAGAGGTAATTTTTGGACTTCAAATGCTTTATATAAATTACAAATGCAATTAAGCCTATGGCAATAATCCCTAAAAAAACAGCATTAAAAGGCAAATGCCATTGGCTGATATAGGCTTTTACGGCAGGATGTTGCCACCAAAACAGTAGCACGGCCACTCCCATAATAAATGTCCAAAACAGTTGGGCAAAATTACTTGCAAAAGTCAAAGCCCAAACTTTTTTGTAATCGGGTTGGGCATAAAAAACAGATTTGGCGCCGTATTCACCAATCCGGTTGGGTGTCAATAACGACACACTAAAACTCATCAAAGTTTGTTTGGCGGCTTCCGTCCAAGTTATAGTGCGGATATGTCCGGCTAAACCTTGCCATTTTTTAATTTCAAAAAACCAGTTTAACAAACTAAAACCGGTGAGAATAAGCAATATTTTAAAAATTTCGACTCCGGCCGGTAAAGTAAAAGCCGACCAAATCTCGCGTTGCCGCCATAAATAATACAAGGCCAAAAAGACGGTTAAAACTTTAAAACCGTTTAAAATAATTTTATGATATTTAAAGATAAGTTTATACATTTGAAGCAATGCAAAATACACAAAAAAAATTGAAAACCGAACGCATCATATTAGGAATTGACCCCGGCACTACAGTCATGGGTTTTGGCATGATCAGCGTCACGGGCAAAACATTGCAATTGATCTTGATGGACGAACTCATCTTAAACAAATACGACAGCCACAGTTTACGACTTAAAAAAATTTTTGAGCGCACTTTGCAACTCATTGACGAATTTCACCCTGATGAATTAGCCATTGAAGCACCTTTTTTCGGCAAAAACGTACAATCTATGTTAAAATTGGGGCGTGCACAAGGTGTGGCTATGGCCGCCGGTTTATACCGTGAAGTGCCCATCACGGAATATTTGCCGAAAAAAGTTAAAATGGCCATTACCGGCAATGGTAACGCCAGCAAAGAACAAGTGGCTGCCATGCTCAAACGTTTGTTAAATATTTCCGTTTTACCCACCAAATTGGATGCCACCGACGGTCTTGCAGTAGCTGTTTGTCATTATTTTAATAACGGCAACGATCAAACCAAGAAAAAATACGGCAGTTGGAAAAGTTTTATCAATGACAATCCCAAACGCATAAAATAAAACGGAAAAGCAACTATTAGATCAATTTTTTTTATTAATTTTATTCAAACTAAATAAAGCGTTTAAACCTATGGATGTCTTACTCATTATTTTGGGCTTAATCTTAATTATAGCGGGTATTATCGGTTGTATTTTACCGGGATTACCGGGGCCGCTGACAGCTTGGTTCGGATTGGTCGTAACCATGTGGGCCAAAGTCATTCCCGACGATTGGTCTTTTATAGCCGTATCCTTTGCCGTGGTATTGATTATTACCGTTTTGGACTATATAATACCGGCAGTAGGTACCAAAAAATTCGGCGGTAGCAAATATGGTACATTCGGCGCAATCATCGGTGTCATTGTAGGCTTATTTGCGCCCATTCCGGGAGGCATCATTGTAGGTGCCTTTGCCGGAGCATTCGTAGGAGAGTATATCAAAAACAGTGATGCATCACAAGCTTTAAAAGCCGCTTTCGGTGCCTTTATAGGTTTTTTGGTTTCTACCGGTATGCAACTAATTGCCAGTTTGGTATTTTTGGCACTTTATTTTAAAATGTTAACCGACCACTGGGAAACCATTAAACAATTGTTTTAGGTGTATACCTTTTTCTTTTTATGAATAATTTAAAACTTACGGCAACCACATTTTTCGGATTAGAAGACGTCTTAGCTCAAGAATTACTGCAATTGGGCGCCCAAAACATCACCAAAGCCAACAGAGCTGTACATTTTGAAGGCGACTTGGGTTTTATGTATAAAGCCAATTATAATTTGCATACGGCTTTACGTGTTTTGCGAAAAATTGCAGGCTCTAACCGTATTTATAAAGCAAATGACTTATATAAGATTGTATCGGGTATTGATTGGGAACAATACATGTCTGTTGAACAAAGTTTTAGAATTGATGTCAGCGGACAAACCAAATATTTTAAAAACACCCGTTTTATAGCCTTAAAAGCCAAAGATGCCATTGTGGACCGGTTTAGAAATCGCACGCAAAAACGACCCGATATTGATTTAAAAAAACCTGATTTGAGAATTGTTTTACATTTTCAAGATCAACAACTCCATATTTTACTCGACAGTTCCGGTGATTCATTGCATAAACGCGGTTATCGCACTATGACCAACATTGCACCGCTCAACGAAGTATTGGCGGCCGGTATTGTAGCCTTAAGCGGCTGGCAAGGCCGTAAAAATTTACTGGATCCCATGTGTGGTTCCGGCACTATTCTGATTGAAGCGGCTATGTGGGCTATGAAAATTCCGGCTGCCGTCAACCGTCAAACTTTCGGCTTTCAAAATTGGCCCGATTATAACGCCGGTTTATTTGAAGTGATTAAAAACTCAAGCCTGAAAAAAATTAGAGAATTGCCGGAAAATATCAAACTACTGGGGTATGATAAAGCGCCTTCGGCTATTGAAAAAGCCCTTATAAATATAAAAAATGCCAATTTGGAAGATTTTATCAGTGTCAAACAAGCCGATTTTTTCAAAACAGTCAGACCTCAAGAGGATACGCTTCTGTTGTTTAACCCGCCCTATGACGAGCGCTTGTCAATAGACACCAAAAGCTTTTATAAAAAAACAGGTGACACCTTAAAACATCATTATCCGGATACGGAAGCCTGGCTGTTGGTAGGCAATTTGCAAGCACTCAAATTTGTAGGACTCAGGCCAAGTAAACGCATCAAACTCTTTAACGGCAAACTCGAAGCCCGCTTGGTACAATATTTATTATATCAAGGTTCTAAAAAAAACGCGTCTTAAAATTATTCCGGATCGGTGTAACGTATTTTTAACACCGGCGGCTTTACGCCCGATTGATTACCATACAATATGACACCCGTCGGATTGTAAGCGTCGGGGTCTCTAAAAATATCACCGGTTTTTAAAGGTTTAGGTATATTTGTGCAAATACGTAAACCCAATTTAACATTGGTAGAGTCGTTTTTTAAAACATTTCGAATGTGTCGTGTGATACCAAAACGGTAGTACATGTCTCCGTTTTCGTCGGTATGCAATTTGCCGTCATAGGTTTTATAGTCATAATCCGGATTGTTTTCCGGAGCAAAAATATCCAATAAGTTTTTTTCGTCGTCATAGTTATAAAGATACAAACGCGGTGCTTGCGCCAACATTTCTTCGGTTTGTGTTTTATCGACGTAAAAATAAAGCTCGGCTTGATTTATCATCCAGTCTTTTAAACGCAGGTCTCTTAAATCTTGTTCGTCAAATAATTGCACCACAGCCCCGGCTCCGGCATCGCCTTTTAATATAATTTCATCGTCACCGTTAATCATATCACTGTTATTTAAAGCTGTCTGTGCATAATTGGTCAAGTTATTCTCATAATGATTAACCATAATACTACCCAAATTTAAAACTATTTCTCTATAGATGGTTTCAACGGTGTCATCAGAAGTGTCATTGGGTGTATCATTATCATCGGTTTGATCAAAAGTATATTGAATAATTATTTTACCTTGATTAAATGGCATCAAAACAAAAGTTCCGTCTCCATTATTACTGATGGCATCAATATAAATTCCTCTAAAATAATCTTTAAAATGAGATTCGCCGGTTAAAACATCTTCACCGGAACGGTCAAAGATTTTTTGTCTGAAATAAGTAGTATCCAATTTGATAATCATATGCGGTCCCAGAGAATCTTTGATAATTTTTTCATCATCATCGTTCAGTTCAAAAGTGCCGTCTTTATTGCGTTTATAAGTGATGTAAGGCTCATTGCTGACCTCAAAATCAAGACTGTCACCTATCACCGCACCTTTGTATGGGGTAAAGTCAAAGTCGGAATAATAACTCCTTAAAGTTTCCAAATCGTTGTCCGGATCGTAAGATTGTAGTAAATAAGTCAATTCGTGTATTTTAATTTCAAACGGCTGATTACCGTATATAGAATCCAATTCGTAATAATTATTGCCTTGACTGTCAGTTTGAGTAGTTGAAAAATAAGGCACAACCAATTGGGCACCCAATATTTTTATATTATCACCCAAATCGTCAGCCAACTTAAAATCATAGCTTAAATCGGATATTAAATCGGCTTCGAGATTACCAAATTTACCATCATTATAAAAACCTAATGAAGCAGCCGGCAGATTACTGTATAAATTCAAATAAGAATGGGACGAAAAAACTTTTTCTATTCTTTCATCGTATATTCTTACAGTGGCGGTTTCATATAGTTTGCCTTCAAAGTCGGGTTTGTCTATCAGTTGATTGCCTATGGTTGTAAATTCCTTTCTGCATGAGGTGGTTATAATCAAGAGCATAAACATCATGATTAAACCGAATCGTTTGTTTAACATAAATTTTTTCAATTTTTTTTGATAAATTAAAATTAATTGGACGGTGATTTTTCTCCGAAAGCTTCTATTACTTTGGCTTTTAATTCCGCTTCATTTTCTTCTAAATCAATACCGGACAAATCCACCACGTCCAAATCTTTGTCTTCTAAATGACGGGCAATATCTTCCGGTATATTGGTCGTGCGTAAAATAACACCGTCTGCCAGGTCTATGGCATTTTTTATCAAGTTTATTTCGGTAGGTTCTTGGTATTTGTCTATAAACTCTTGTGGCAATTCGTCAAATATCAGTTTATCTTTTAAATCGTTTGACATTGGTGTTTTAAAGGTTTCATCCGTAATCACCACATAGGTTTTGGCATCATGAAACAATGGCTCGTTTTTATAGTAAGTTTTAATGTATAAAGGCAATAAGCTGGTAAACCAGTCAAATACTAATATATAATCGGGGCGCCATTTTAATTTTTTTACGGTTTCAACAATGCCTTTGGCAAAAAATACAGCGCGACTGTCGTTGTCTTCAAACAACTCGTCATCTTCACCGGTAAAAACAAATTTACGCTTAAAAAATTCGTCATTATCTATAAAGTAAACTTGCATGCGTTCTTTGGGAATTGAAGCCACTTTTATAATTAACGGCATATCGTCATCATTAATTACAATATTGACGCCGGACAAACGTATGACTTCATGCAACTGGTGCTTACGTTCGTTAACCACACCAAAGCGCGGCATAAACATACGTATTTGACTGCCTTTACTATTGGCCGAACGGGCAATTTTGTAGGCCAAATTAGCGGTATCGCTATTATTGATATAGGGATAAATCCCCGATGAAGCGATTAAAAAATTCTTACCTTTCATAAAAAAGAGTATTGTTATTGATTTACAAAGATACGAATTTTTGATGTATATTTGAAGGCTTTAACCTAATTGCAGTAGTTAAATTTTTCATAATGAAAGTCTTCCGCTTAAAAAAAAATCTTAAAAATCAAATAACTTCCTTAAAAAAGGCGCAAAAAAGTATCGGTTTTGTGCCGACTATGGGTGCCTTGCATCAAGGACATTTAGCCTTGGTAAAGGCTTCGTTAAAAGATAATGAAGTGACGGTGGTCAGTATTTTTGTCAATCCTACCCAATTTGACAATCCCGATGACCTAAACAAATATCCGCGCACTTTTGAAACCGATTTGGCTTTATTGCAAAATCTCTCTGACGATATAATCGTTTTTTACCCCGACGCACAAGATTTTTACGACGGCCAGGTTGCCAGTCAATCGTTTGATTTTGACGGATTAGAGTTGGAAATGGAAGGTAAGCACCGTCCGGGACATTTTGACGGTGTCGGCACGGTGGTTAAAAAGTTATTTGAAATTGTGCAACCGGACCGGGCTTACTTTGGCGAAAAAGATTTTCAACAATTGCAAATTATTAAAAAATTGGTTGAAAAAGAACAAATTCCGGTAGACATTATACCCATTCCCATATACCGCGAAGCGGACGGTTTGGCTATGAGCTCGCGCAATAAGCGATTAACAACAGAACACCGCGCGGCGGCACCTTATATCTATCAAGTGCTCAAACAAGCAAAAACCTTATTCGCCTACAAAAACATAGAAGATGTTAAAGAATTTGTAACCAATGCCATGACAGCCCACCCTTTGCTCAAATTAGAATATTTTGAAATAGCAGACGAAAAAACACTCAAACCTGCCAAACAAAAAATAGCCGGTAACAAATACCGCGGTTTTATCGTTGTATATGCAGGTGATGTCAGATTAATTGATAATATTCAACTTTAAAATATAGTATATGGCAGTTATTGAGCTCAAAAATATTCAAAGACATTTTAAAATGGGCAACGAAACCGTTAAGGCTTTGCGCGGTATCAATTTGGATATCGACAAAGGCGAATACGTGGCTTTGATGGGACCTTCGGGAAGTGGCAAATCAACTTTGATGAATATTATTGGCGCTCTAGATACGCCCACCAAAGGCAAATACCGGCTCAATAACCAAGCGGTAGAACAATTATCAGATATCGAACTGGCCAAAATCAGAAATAAAGAAATAGGCTTTGTTTTTCAAACTTTTAATCTCTTGCCGCGCACTACCGCTTTGGAAAATGTAGCCCTACCCTTAGTATATGCCGGCAAGTCAAAAGCACAACGCATCAAACGTGCCGAAGAAGTTTTAAAAATGGTCGGTCTCCAAGACCGGATGACACATAAACCCAACGAACTGTCGGGTGGACAGCGCCAAAGAGTAGCTATTGCCCGGGCTTTGGTTAACAATCCGTCTATTATATTGGCCGATGAGCCTACGGGGAATTTAGATTCGAAAACATCGGAAGAAATTATGGCACTTTTTGATGAATTGCATAAAAAAGGGCATACTATTGTTTTGGTTACCCACGAAGAAGATATTGCCGAACATGCCAAACGTATTATCAGACTTAAAGACGGCCTGGTGGTTAGTGATGAAATCAATAGAGAGTCCTAATCAACGTGAGCATCATATAAAAAAATAAAATAACGTAACTTGTTGATTCTAAAATTACAATCGCCATTTAAAGCCCAAACTTACCAAATGTTTTTGACTGTATTTAAATAGTGGCGTTATATCATACTGTGCAAAAATCTCCCAATCGGAACCGCCAAAACCACCTGATATGCCATAGGCAAAGCTCGGCATCAAATAACTGTTTTTTATAACCTCATCATGATTGTCATTACCGGCTACATAAGTCAATTTTTGTTTGGTAGTCAAACGAAACTTACCGTAAAAACCTCCGGTCAAATGCAAATGACCACGATTGGCATTAGGAAAATTGAGTTCGAGTTGCAAAGGTAATCGCAGCCAAATATGACGCAGTTTTGATGTTTCCAAATCGTAAGGATGCGTTACCAGAACCACTTGGTTATTGTCAATAACATGGAATTTGTTATCGGTTGGTTTGAGGGTATGCCATATAAAAGACGCGCCGTAATTCACAAATACTTTTTGATGTATAATATTGGTTTTCCAATCAATGCCCAATTCAAAAAATCGGGATTGCAAATAACCGTAAGGGCTAAATTCGAGACTTTGCACTTGATCGTTGTCAATAAGATTATTAAATCCTGCCGAGACAAACAAATACGCAAATGTTTGTTTGTTTTTATGCACCTTTTTATCATAATAATGCTTGCGATACATAATAACTTTACGCACATTATAAGCGGTAGTTGAAGGGGCTGCCGACACACTGTCCATAATATATTGACCTTTGCCGGCACGTTTTAAGTCGTTGGTCAATTTAAAAACGGTATAGTCCAAATCTTCGGCATAACGCTTGGCCAGTTCCTTTTTTTCGGCTTCGGCCTGTTGCCGGTCAATGACTTTTTGTGCCAAACGCCGGTTAATATCTTTCAGCTGTTGCTTAAAATCGGTGACTTTCACTTTGATGATACTGTCAATTTGCCGGTTGATTTGTAAAAGTTGCCGGTCAATAGCCGATTGGGCCAGTATGCTATGATAGTTCCATAAAATACTTATGATAATCAAAAAAAATCGTGTTTTCATATTCTTATATTTACAAATGCGGTTAATTATATATTTTAATACAGCCATAATCCTCGGTAATATCAATAGTAGAAGAACTGTTCCGGTCTAAATAAAAAGCTTTGATATCTTTATCGCCGCCATCAATCACTTCTCTGTATACGGTCAGGTTTTCGTATTTAAAACAACCGTATTCTTGTAAAATATTCAAACGGTAAGGCACTTTTTTTCGGTTATAAATCTTAATGGTGGTATAGTCACATTCCAAATCAATCCGGTCAAAACCGGGCAATAGACCATCTATAGTAACCGATCCGTAGTCGCCACTAAACCGCAGACTATGCACTTGTCCGAAATAGCGTGCTTGACCGTCGCCCGAACCGTTGACCTCTTTAACATTATCTACATGCAGGCTGCCGTAATCGTTATTAAAATGTAATTGGCGGACATTACCTATTTTTACGGTGGTATAATCACAATTCAAATTTAACCGGTAAGCCATATCAATACTAATTTTGCTATAATCGGCATTGATTGTGGCTTGTTTGACAAACTCAATACCCGATTTTGAAAAATAATCGATATTAATCCGGTTGTGTGAGCCGAGTAATTGCCCGATTTCAAAGTGACCGTAGTCGGCATTTAAATCCAAATCACCTGTCAAGCGGTTGATAAATATATGCCCGTAATCATTATTGATTTTCAAATCCCATTGCTCGGGCATTTTAATTGTGTAATTGATTTTAAAATTGGTGTTGTTTGAACTACTGCCAAAAACCAAAGAGAAAAGATTCCATGATTGCCGCTTGCTTTGCACCAGGGTTTTGCCGGTAATTTGACTGCCTTGTTTAATGATATTGACATCAATACGTTCAAAAGTTTTTTGAACCGCCTCGTTAGAATCGCCGTCAACCGATATTTCTACAGTAATACTCACATGAGATTGCGTGCCGGTTATCACATGGATATTACCATACATATTGTCAATATAAACCTGACCGGCAGCCCCGGCTTCAAACCGGCGTTGTATCACTTTGGTTTTCTTAATAGCCCCTTGGGGACGATTTGCAAATACCAAAAACGGCAATAAAATTAATAATATGTTAAGCCCTATGTTTTTCATTTTGATAGGTTTTAGAGTCTTTAATTTGTTTGATTTGCATTTTAATATCTTGCAAAATATCTATACGTTTTTGAAAGTTTTGAATCATGGCGTTTAATATATATTTATCAGGATTGTTTTTGTAATCGTTAACCAGTTTTTGATAATCCTTTTCAAGTATTTGAATTTGTTGTAGAGCATCATTAAATACTTTTTTGGTTTCCGGTGTTTCCTCCGCTTTTACCGCTTGCATTTCGGCTTTAATAATATTGGAAAAATATTGTTCGTTTTGCATCAATTCCCGGTTGATTTGTTGTTGTTGCCACTGAAAAGACATGTATTGCCAAAACAGACCAAATAACAACAATAGAGAGGCTGCCACCAAATATTTTTTATAATCAAAACCTTTTTTAGATTTCTGTTTTTTCTGTAATTTTTGCAAAAACCGGTCATCATGACCTTGTTTTAGGTCATAAATATCAATATTTGAACGGTTTTTGTCAAAAAATGTCTTTATTTTCATTTTTTATTTTTTTATATATTCCGGATAATTTGTTTTTAATATATCTTTTAATTGTTGTTTAGCCCGAGACACCAAAGTGCGCACATTGGCATAAGACAAGTTTAATATATCCATCATTTCTTCATAATCATAACCTTCAATAAAATACAAATTAAAAGCTAATTTATAATTGTCTTTAAGTCGGTTAATAGTGTCCAAAAGTATTTCCAACCTCACGTTTTTTTCATCTATTTCAAAACCGGTTTCCGGTTCGACAGCTTTTAAATTATCCGATAAACATTCAAAATTTTTATGTTTTCGCAACCAAGACAAGCTCTCATTAACCACAATTCGTTTGAGCCAAGCGCCAAAAGTTGCCGTTGCCTTATAGCTATCCAATTTGTCGAAGGCTTTGATAAAAGCTTCTTGCATGACATCTTCGGCGTCGTCACTATCACCCACAATACGCAAAGCTGTATGATACATAGCCTTGGCATATCTGTGATAGACTGTCATCATCGCTTTTTGATCATGGTGCTTGCAAGCCTCCAACAATTCTGTTATGTCCTCTCGACTTTCCAATTGGGTTCTAACATTTTCATTTTAAAGATACTTTAAAAATCGTTTTGTTACAGTTAAATTGACAAACAATTACTTACATTTGTAAATATTAATCAAAAACCTAATAATTATGAAAAAGACTATTGTTCTAATTACAGCTTTTATGCTATTCGGATTTGAAATGGCTGCCCAGCAAGCCTACGAATACAAAATTATCACTACGGTAGAATCTATTGTGCCTATGGGAGTCGGGCGTTCGCGTATAGTGGAACACAATGTGCCTATGGATTACAAAGTAGCAACCTCAACTCGTGAAGAAGCTAACAAGTTTAAGAAAAACAAAACCAAAAGAAAAAGTTTAAAAATCAAAAGTTTTAACGAGACCAAATTGTTGAACTTCTATTCTATGGTGGGTATTAATTTTCAAAATATTGCTTCTAATGATGCATTGGTTTCATCAAAATTGACCGACATGTCCAAAGAAGGATGGGAACTTTTTACTGTGGCCAGCGGTGTAGAAAGTGATGCCGGTAAAGGGGACGGTAAAGGTATTTTTATCACCCGTTATATTTTTAGAAGACCCTTACAATAGGGCTTGCTGAAAAACGCTTAAATGTTGAATTTCAATATAATATAATCGGGTGTTCGATGAGAAATGTATGATTTTTTCACATAAAAGTATAAAATTCCTTACACTTGTAAAATGCGTAAATTTAATATTTCTGCTGCTCGGAAGCACAATAGATTTTCAACTTGTTCATTTTGAAGCATCTATATACATCTGCAATTCACAAATTAAAAATCTATTGTGCTTCCGAGCTTTTCAGCAAGCCCTATAATAGATAAAAAACATTGATATCATCTGATCCGGATTGTTTGGGACTGCTATAAATTTGGTCTTTAAATAATCCGGTTTTTTATGTGCATCTATCAAAACTCGGACTTTTCGTGCAGTTTGACGGTCGGATATTTGGTTTTGGTCATTTCGTAAGAAAAGGGTGAATCGGCCAAAAAGACTTGTTTGCCGTATTTATCTTTGGCCAAATAACGTTGTTTAACCCGTTTAAAATCCTTGTATTCGGCATTGTTTTCATCCTCGGGTTCTACCCAAAAAGCCTTATATACATTGAGCGGTTCGTATGTGCATTTGGCACCGTATTCGTGTTCCAAACGGTATTGGATAACATCATACTGCAAAGCCCCCACCGTGCCAATCACCTTACGACCGTTTAAATCCAGCGTAAACAATTGTGCCACTCCTTCGTCCATCAACTGGTCAATGCCTTTGGCCAATTGTTTTGATTTCATGGGGTCGGCATTATTGATATACCGGAAATGTTCGGGCGAAAAATTAGGAATGCCTTTAAAATTGAGCAATTCGCCTTCGGTAAAGGTATCCCCTATTTTAAAGTTTCCCGTATCGTGCAAACCAACTATATCACCGGGAAAGGATTCATCCACCACTTGTTTTTTTTGGGCAAAAAAAGTATTGGGACTCGAAAATTTAAAATTTTTCTTTAAGCGCGTATGAAAATACGGTGTGTTGCGTTTAAAAGTGCCGGAAACTATTTTGACAAAAGCCAAACGGTCACGGTGTTTGGGATCTAAATTGGCATGTATTTTAAAAACAAAACCGGTCATTTTAGGTTCGTCGGGATAAACCAAGCGCACATCCGACTCTTTGGGTTGCGGTGGCGGTGCTATTTCTACAAAACAGTCGAGTAGTTCTTGCACCCCGAAGTTATTTAAAGCCGAACCGAAAAATACCGGTTGTAAACGGCCGTCTAAATAGGCTTGATGATCAAACGGATTATAAACACCTGCGACCAATTCCAAATTTTCTTTGAGTTCTTCAACCGTGTCTTGACCCAAAAGTTCTGTCAAGCGCGTATCGTCCAAGTCGGTTATTTCTTCCGACTCGGCTATTTGTTGTTTATTGTCGCCAAAATA
The DNA here is from genome assembly GCA_027066995.1 of Flavobacteriales bacterium. GTDB lineage: Bacteria > Bacteroidota > Bacteroidia > Flavobacteriales > Flavobacteriaceae > WGBX01. Next base: position 22,034 of record JAMOMQ010000072.1, on the reverse strand, counting down.
CAATTTAAGTTTTTGTTCCCAAATGTTATAAACCCCTTTAAAATCGCTGCCCATACCTATGGGAAAACTCAAGGGTGCTACGGTAAGTCCTAATTTTTGTTCAATTTCGTCCAACAATTCAAAAGCGTCTTTTCCTTCGCGGTCTAATTTGTTGATAAATACAATCATGGGAATATTACGCATACGGCAAACTTGCACCAGTTTTTCGGTTTGCTCTTCTACCCCCTTGGCGACATCAACCACTACAATGACACTATCAACAGCGGTTAATGTGCGGTAGGTATCTTCGGCAAAATCTTTGTGTCCGGGCGTGTCTAATATGTTGATTTTCTTATTTTTATAATAAAAAGCCAAAACTGAAGTCGCTACCGATATTCCCCGTTGCTTTTCAATTTCCATAAAATCGGACGTAGCTGTTTTTTTGATTTTATTAGACTTGACAGCACCGGCCTCTTGAATAGCGCCGCCAAACAACAACAATTTTTCGGTCAATGTGGTTTTTCCGGCATCGGGATGCGAAATAATACCAAAAGTGCGCCGTTTGGCAATCTCTTGTTTTAAACTCATATTCCATTAATTAATAAGTGGGCAAAAATACAAATTTATTATCTAACGGCGGCATATACACTTAATACCAAAATTTAGTCCGGCATTCCGTTTCTGTTTTATACCAAATTGGTTTAAAAAATAGTCCAAAATATTTTGGTTCCGAAGCTTCGGTCACAAAAGATTTTTGGTATAATATTGAAATAATAAGTTGTTGATTATCAGGCATGAGATTCCTCACTGTGTATGGAATGACAGATAATTCACTCGTTTGAGACAGCCTTATTTATAACATGTATCTCATGCGTTTATTGAATTTTATACCCGATTCTTATATCAAACTCAGGTTACATTAAAATAATTTGATTTATTTTTGTCAAAAAAGTTTACCTATGCCTGACCTGTATTCGCCTTTATCCGAAAACCTTTTAAAGAAAGTTTTAAGTGTCAAAGATTATTTGGTCAGTCAAGAAGATTTTGATCTGTATTACGACGAAGATTGGGATATGATGCTTACCTATCCGGTGCCCAAAGATTTGGCGCCGTATTACCAATCTGAAAACTATAAACCTCATCAACCCAAAAAAAAGACTGTTTTTGATTACGTGTATCGTTTTATAAGACAACGTAATTATGCTTATAAGCGCAACCTTATAAAAGCTTTTCATCCCAAAGCTCAATCGGTATTGGATTATGGCACGGCAACAGGTGAATTTTTAGCATATTTATCACAAAACACTTTTGAAGTTTCCGGCGTAGAGCCTAATAATAAAGCAAGACAATATGCAAATAAGCTGTTAGAAAATAATGTGAGAGTTTCCATTGACGAGATAGACAAAAAATTTGATGTTATTACCCTGTGGCATGTCTTGGAACATATCAAAAATTTGGAAGAACTGGTCGTAAAACTACGACAACATTTAAAACCCGATGGTATTATTTTAGTCGCAGTTCCCAATTTTAAATCTTACGATGCCAGATATTACAAAAAATATTGGGGGGCTTATGATGTCCCTCGGCATTTATGGCATTTTTCTCCTTTGGCTATTGAAAAATTATTTTACAAGCACGGTTTGACAGTTTTAGCACAAAAACCTTTATTTTTTGACAGTTTTTATGTCAGTTTACTATCCGAACAATACAAAACCGGACATAAGCGTTTGTTACCGGCTTTTTGGACGGGTCTTAAATCCAATATAAAAGCCCGCCGTAGCGGGCAATATTCTTCTTTGATTTATGTGATTGGTCGATAAAAAATTTATTCGTCCAAACCGTCATCATCATCTTCCGGTTTAGAATCTGGCTTATCATCTTTTTTATCTGTTTTTTTGTCACAATCCAACCTAATACCGACATGAGCCGGTTTTGGAAAAGGTTTTTTAGATATACCTAAGTCTTTGTCGGCATAATTTTTTTTCATATAAGTGCCCCAAATAGGCAAAGCCATGGTGGCGCCTTGCCCGTATTTTACACTTTTAAAATGCACTGCCCGGTCTTCGGCACCCACCCAAACCCCGGTAGTTAAGTTCGGCACCATTCCCATAAACCATCCGTCGGACTGATTTTGCGTAGTGCCTGTTTTACCGGCTATCTCGTTGGTAAAATTATACGGATAACCGGTCATGATTTCTTTATAAAATTTGGTGTTTTTAGCCCAACTGCCTCGTAAGCGTGAACCGGTTCCGTATTTGGTTACGCCTTCCATTAAATTAATAACGGTATAAGCAATTTCGGGACTCAAAACTTCTTTTGATTCGGGAATTTTTTCATATAATACCACACCGTTTTTATCGGTAATACGACTAATGACATAAGGTTCAATATAAACACCTTTGTTTGAGAAACCGTTTAAAGCGCCCACCATTTCGTATAAAGAAATTTCGGGTGTTCCAAGAGCAATAGAAGGCACGGGCGGAATTTCATGTTTGATGCCTAAATTTTTGGCCAAGTTGACTACCGGTTGCGGGCCGACCATGTCTATTAATTGGGCGGTAATAACATTGATAGAGTTGGCCAAGGCTTGTTTTAAAGTCAACTTGCCTCCGTATTGACCACCGGCGTTTTTGGGCGACCAGGGTTTTTGCAAGCCCCAACGACCTGCTTCTATGGTATAAGGCACATTAGGGAACGAATCGCAAGGCGACAAATGTTTTTGATTGATAGCCGTGGCATACACAAAAGGTTTAAAAGTTGATCCTACCTGTCTTGCCCCTTGCTTGACATGATCATATTTAAAATGCTTGAAATTGATACCACCCACCCATGCTTTTATGTGTCCGGTAGATGGCTCCATAGACATTAAACCGGCTTGAAAAAAACGTTTGTAATATCTGATGGAATCATAAGGCGTCATTATGGTATCGATGTCGCCATTCCAAGAGAATACCCGCATTTTGGTTTTTTGGTGAAAGCTTTTTTCTATCTCTTTATCACTCAAACCGGCTTTTTTCATCACCCGCCAACGTTCGGAACGACGCATGGCGGTTTTCATGATTTTGGATATTTCTTTTTGGGTGGCTTTGGGGCCTAATTTGGGAAAATAAAACGGCGCATTTTTAAACTTTTTTGCTTGCTTGTCAAAGACTGCTTGCAAACGTTTGATATGTTCTTTGACCGCCGCTTCGGCATTGGCTTGTAAACGGGAGTCAATTGTGGTATAAATTTTTAAACCGTCGGTATAAATACTGTAATGACTACCATCGGGTTTGGGATGTTTTTTGGCCCAATTGCCAACAAATTTACGGATATATTCTCGCAAATAAGTAGCCATGCCTTCATCGTGACGTTCGGGTCTGAAATTTAACTTTAACGGCAGCTTTTGCAACGAGTCTTTTTCCTTTTCGGTGATATAACCGTTTTTAGCCATTTGGTGCAAGACCACATTGCGACGTTTTTTGGTGCGTTCGGGACGGCTGATAGGTCTGTAATAAGCCGGATTTTTAAGCATACCAACCAAAGTGGCGGCTTCTTCTATATTCAAATCTTTGGGTTCTTTATTAAAATAAATACGGGAAGCCGACTTTATTCCTACGCCTTGATTGAGCCAGTCAAATTGGTTGAGATACATTGCAATAATTTCGTCTTTGGTATATTGACGCTCCAAACGAACAGCTATAATTTGTTCTTTTATTTTTTGAATAACTTTTTTAAAGAAATTGGCATTTTCACGTTTGTGAAACAGCAATTTGGACAATTGTTGTGTAATGGTGCTACCACCACCTTTTTTGCCAAGATAAGCAATGGCCCGGGTCAAACTCCTAAAATCAATACCCGAGTGCGAATAATAACGTTCGTCTTCGGTAGCTACCAAAGCTTTGGACAAATAGGGCGACAATTCGTCAAAGCGCACCGGTGTGCGGTTTTCTTTGATATAAAATTTTCCGATAACCTTGCCGTCATCAGAAAAAATTTGGGTGGATAAATTGGATTTAGGGTTTTCAAGCACTTCAAAATCAGGCATATACCCCAAATAGCCACGATCGGCTAAAAATAAAATCAAAATAACACCCAAAAGTCCGGCCAAAAAAGTCAGCCAAAACCATTTTATGTATTTTTTATAATTGTTTTTTGTTTTTTTTGCCATTGATACTGTAATAATTATTTATTTGCTTCTTCAATAATGATACCAACTGTTTTAATTCCGGGTAATGTTTCATCACCGAGTATTTGTCCCGATTTTCTGACAGCTTGTTGCAAACTGATTTTTACGGGAATCGTGTCTTTAAACCGGTAATTTTGTTTGTATATTAATTTACTTTCCTTTAGATCCCAAATACCGCTACCCAACCACCGGCCTTTTTCGTCGGCCATAGCATATTCCAGTGTATCAACAAGCGTTTGCTTTCCATTGTCCATTTTTGCAATCAAAAAAAGGTTGGCATACGGATAAGCATTGTCATTGCGAATCAAAAAGAATATATCATAAGCCTTTACGGTATCTTGCGGCACAAATTGCATCTGCACAATACTGTCTTTATGCCAAGCCGTTGTATTGATATCTTTGGTCTGCTCAAAGACAACCGGATTGTGACAAGCAATAACCTGTAACAAACTTATTAGTAATAAAATCCGGCAACTAATTTTCATTGGTTTTATGATTGTTTTTAGAATGATTCGTGTTATTTTTGCGTTTGTTTTTATACCGTTTTTTTTGATTGTTAGCTCCGGCGTTTTTATTGTCATTAGATTTTGCAGTGCTTTTTCCATTGCCTGCATTTTGTGATTGACGAGTGTTTTTATGTGACGACTTGCGCCTTTTTTTCTTACGTTTTTTTCGTTTTACTTCATCAAAACGGTTAATATTGTCCTGTCCGACCACATTTTCAAAAGACTCGACCGGTTTTATTTCCTGCATTGATAGTTCGGCTGCATATTCTTCCAAGCTGGCTACTTTTTGTCCCTGATTATTGTAATCTATAATTTCGTTAACTTGTTCCAAGGTCAATTTATGCCAAGTATTACCATTCTCTTTGTAATCGGTGTAGGCATACCACAGGTGCCCTTTAAAGATGTCCGATTTGATCCACTTGGCGGTTCCTTTTTCGGTATCCAATTGCACATTATGTGCCGGAAAATCGGCAAGTGCATCGACATAAGAGTCCAATTCAAAATTTAAACAACATTTGAGTTTACCGCATTGACCGGCCAGTTTTTGCGGATTTAAAGACAGTTGCTGATACTTGGCTGCCGATGTGCTGACACTTCTAAAATCAGTCATCCACGACGAACAGCAAAGCTCACGACCGCACGAGCCGATACCTCCCAAACGCGCGGCTTCTTGTCTAAAACCTATTTGACGCATTTCAATGCGGGTTGAAAATTCTCGAGCCAAGTCTTTGATCAAACTTCTAAAATCTACGCGACTGTCTGCTGTATAATAAAAAGTAACTTTGGTTCCGTCACCTTGGTATTCCACATCTGAAATTTTCATTTGCAACTGATGTGCAATAACATATTTACGGGCTATGTGTTTAACTTCCTCCTCTTTAAGCCGCAGTTGTTGCCATTTGTCTATATCACGTTGGGTCGCCTTACGGTAAACCTTAAACAATTCTTGATTTTCGTAATCGACACCTTTCTTTTTCATTTGCAAGCGTACCAAGCGGCCGGTCATAGACACCACACCTATATCGTGCCCTGATTTGGCTTCAACTGCTACCGTATCGCCTACATATAATTCCAATCCGTTAACCGAAAAAAATTCTTTTCTCGAATTTTTAAACCTAACTTCCACATAAGGAAAAGGGTTTTCGCCATTGGCCAAAGGAATATCAACCAACCAGTCAAAACTGGTAAGTTTATGACAACCTTTCATATCACAAGTCCCTATTTTGGAACAGCCCGGCGTTTGATTATTTTGAATTGCTAAATCGCAAGTGTCTATTTTCATTGGTATATTTTCTATCATCGTTCAATCTGCATTTTGGTCATAAATGACATTTAAAATACAATTTACAAATATAACGATTTTTTAAAGAGATAATTATTTCACGAAAAATGTTCATGACAGGATTTGATATACGTAACAAGAACTGTGCATTTGTTGATATTTAATTAAAAAATTAACATTAAATTTAAGCATATTTACCGGTTATGTAAAATTTTTTAAAAATACTGTCTTGAAATTAAAAAAATATTTTACATTCGTTTTTTTAAAATAACAATTATGGGAGATTTTAATGTAAAATTGGCAAGTAGCAAGGAAGAAATCAAAAAATTTACCAAAAATTTGCTCAAAGATGTGCAGGCTTTTGAGTTAATGCTACAAAACAATTGGTTTGAAAAAGGAGTTTATAAGATTGGTGCCGAGCAAGAATTTTGTTTGGTAGATAAAAATTATAAACCTTTTCCTATTAATTTGGAAGTTTTGAACAAAGCCAAGATGGATAATCTCAGTCCCGAATTGGCCAAATTTAATTTGGAAACCAATGCCAATCCGCAAGATTTTAAAGACAAAGCTTTATCGGTAATGCACAAAGAAATCAATGACGACTTAAAAAAAGTGGAAAAAGTCGCCAAAAAATTTGATGCCGGTATTATTTTGACGGGTATTTTACCTACGGTTCGCAAATTTGATATTGAAAGAGATCATATCACCCCAATCGACCGGTATTTTGCCTTAATGGATGCCTTACGGGATATGCGCGGTGAAGAGTTCTTAATCAACATCAACGGTATTGACGAGTTGAATATCAAGCTAAACAGTGGTATGATTGAAGCTGCCAATACCGGTTTTCAGGTACATTTACAAGTCGATCCGGAAGATTTTGCCAAAAAATACAATATTGCCCAAGCCATAGCAGGCCCTGTTTTGGCTAGCGCCGTAAACTCTCCACTGTTATTTGGAAAACGACTCTGGCACGAGACACGTATTGCACTGTTTCAACAAGCTATTGATACCCGCGTCAGCGACGAGCATATTCGTGACCGGCATCCACGCGTTACTTTTGGCACCGATTGGGTCAAAAATGATATTATGGATATTTTTAAAGAAGATATTCTGCGTTACCGTGTGCTCCTAGGCGCCGATTTTGAAGAAGACAGTTTGCAAATGGTCGAAAAAGGTATAACACCAAAACTCAAAGCCCTTACCGTGCACAATTCCACGATTTACCGTTGGAACCGCCCCGTATATGGAATATCCGGCAATGGCAAACCACACTTGCGTATAGAAGCCCGTATGTTTCCGGCAGGCCCTTCGGTATTAGACGAAATGGCCAATGCCGCTTTTTGGTTAGGCCTGATGGAAGGTTATGCCGATAGTATAGATGATATTACCAAATATATGACTTTTGATCAAGCCAAAGCCAATTTTTATGCAGCTGCCCGCGGCGGAATGAGCAAACAATACAATTGGTTTAACGGTAAAAAATATTATGCCAAAGATTTGATTTTAAAAGAATTGTTACCGGTAGCCCGCAAAGGCTTGCAACTGCGTCAAATTAACGAGAAAGACATAGATATGTATCTAAGTGTCATAGAAAAACGTGTTAAAAAAGAAATTACCGGCGCCACATGGATGTTGCAGACTTTTAATCAGATAAAAGACAAGGCTTCTAAAGAAGAGATATTGAGCACCATCAGTATGCATACTATAAAAAACCAAAAGAAAGACTTGCCGGTGCACCAATGGAAAATTCCACAATTAAAAGATTTACCGCATTGGCATCCGTCACAATTGCTGGTAGAAGAAGTCATGAAAACCGATGTGCTCTCGGTACAACCCGATGATATCGTTGAATTTGTTGCCGATATGATGGACTGGGCCAAACTGCGGTATGTGCCGGTTGAAGATGAAAAAGGCCAATTTGTAGGTTTGGTTACCACCCGTTCATTGCTTAAAGTATTACGTCGCTTGTCACACGAGCAAAAATTGAAAGATTTCAGAGTCAAAGATATTATGATAGATAATGTCGTTACCATACAACCCGACCAAAAACTCAAAGAAGCCATTAAAATAATGGATGAAAATAAATTAGGTAGTTTGCCGGTAGTTCAAAATAATAAGTTAGTCGGTATTTTGACCGAAACCGAATATTTTCATTTGAGCCGTCGACTTTTTGAACGGTTTTGATAAAATAAATTGTATTTTTGTCATTCTTTTCTCTAAAAGAAAAACAGATGACAGAAGAAAAAAATGCGCATATCATTCATATAACCGGTCACAATCCTCATCGTAAATTAATTGTCGTCGGTGGTATGCATGGCAATGAAATCAATGGTGTTGAAGCTATAAAACGACTGATTCCTCAACTTGAAAAAGTTTTGGATAAAACAAACGGCACTATTTATTTTTTAAAAGGTAATTTGCAAGCCTTACAAACCGGAGAACGATTTATTGAACAAGATTTAAACCGTCTGTGGTTAGAAGATAACATTCAAAAACCGGTAGGTCAGGTTGCCGATTTTAAAGCTTTGCATACCTTACACGATTTGATTGTAAATGATATTTGTCAAGGAAAATTTGAACAATGCAGTTTTTTAGATTTGCATACATTTTCGGCCCAAAGCGGTATATTTGCCATACCTGCGTGCAATCAAAAAAGTATCGATTTTGCCAAATCATTCGGGGTGCCGTTTATAGAAAAATTATCTGAGAGTCTGCCGGGCACCGCTTTAAGTTATTTTGGCCGTTTGGGTATGACTTCCGTTGTTTTTGAAGGCGGCACACACCGGTCTGCAGAGGCTACCGACAATTTGGAAGCCGGCTTATGGCACAGTTTGGCTTATTTGGGTTTTATTAAACCGGATTTGCCACAAGTTGTTAAAAGCCGGTCACATCTGGAAAAAATATCCGAATCTTTACCGCATCATTTAGAGCTGATTTACCGTCACAAATTAAACGATTACCACAGGTTTAAAATGAACGACGGCTATTTTAATTTCAAACCGGTTAAAAAAGCAGAAAATTTAGCCGTTCAAAATCAATCGGTTATCAAAAGTCCCGAATCCGGTTTTATGTTGATGCCATTGTATCAAAAAAAAGGCAGCGACGGTTTTTTTATCGTCAAAGAAAAATAAATACAATGACCTACTACACCAAAGGAAAATTACTACTCACCGGAGAATATGCCGTATTAAAAGGCGCTAAAGCTTATGCCATACCTGCAAAATACGGTCAAAGTTTGGAAGTTAAGCCAAACCATACAAACCGGCATCAATGGCGCAGTTATGACTTGCAAGGTATGTGGTTTGAAGTAGATTTTTCTTTGAACTTGAACCGGATTATTCAAACCAACGAACCGGAAAAAGCGAAACTCTTGCAAAAAATTTTGCAATATATTCAACAGAAAAAATCTAATTTGTTTAAATCCGCTTTGTCTTTTATAACCCAATTGGACTACAACCGCTTATGGGGCTTGGGGTCGTCGTCAACTTTATTGGTTAATCTGTATAAATGGAGTGGCGTCAATGCTTTTGAACTCTTAAACATAAGTTTTGGTGGCAGCGGTTATGATATTGCTGTAGGTTTGGCCGGTCAACCCATATTGTATCAATTGGTAACACCAGACCAAATAAATTTACAAAACACAGCATACAACTACGGCTATAAAACCGGATACAATGATGTTAATTTGCTACCCCTTTGGCAAATCAATCAAAATAAATCCTTTGGTTTTGAAGACAAACTTTGGTTGGTTTATTTGAATAAGAAACAAAGCAGCCGGCAAGCCGTTCAAAATTTTAAAAAACGCACCGTTACACAAGCCGACTTGCATGAAATCAGCCGGATTAGCGAGAAGTTATTTAACAAAGATGTTGATTATGAACTATTTGTAGAGCTTTTAAATCGTCATGAACATATCATATCAAGCATGATTAACCAACCGACTATTAAGCAAATATTGTTTAAAGACTATCCCGGCACCATCAAAAGTTTGGGAGCTTGGGGCGGTGATTTTATATTGGCAACCGGAAAAGATGCCCCTGCTTATTTTTATAACAAAGGTTATCAAACTATAATCGGTTATCCCGAAATCTTGTAAACCGCCATGGATACAAATAAATTAATTGAATGGTATCAAAATCATCATCGTAAATTACCTTGGCGAGACACCAAAGAGCCTTATAAAATCTGGTTGTCCGAAATCATTTTACAACAAACGCAAGTTGTGCAAGGTTTACCCTACTATCAAGCATTTATAAAACAATTTCCAACGGTCAATAAATTGGCCGCTGCCACTGAGCAACAGGTTTTAAATTTATGGCAAGGACTGGGTTATTATACGCGCGCACGCAATTTGCACTATACAGCCCGTGATATAGTAACCAACTATCAAGGACTGTTTCCAAAAACTTACAAAAGTTTATTGAAATTAAAAGGTGTCGGTCCTTACACGGCAGCAGCCATCGCCTCATTTTGTTATAATGAACCGGTAGCCGTAGTAGACGGTAATGTCTATCGTGTATTGTCACGTATTTTTGGTATAGACACGCCGATAAACACCACAGAAGGCCAAAAATATTTTAAACAATTGGCACAGGATCAATTAGACCGGCAACAACCTGCCGTTTATAACCAGGCTATTATGGAATTCGGAGCTTTGCATTGCACACCGGCAGTTCCTAAATGTGAAAGTTGTCCTCTCTTGTCAGATTGTATAGCCTATCAAACAGGACAAGTTGGTAATTTGCCGGTAAAATTGTCAAAAACGAAAGTTAAACATAGATATTTGAATTTTTATCTTGTCAAATATAAAAACGGTATTATATTACAAAAACGTGAAAGTAAAGGTATTTGGCAAAACTTATATCAATTGCCATTGATTGAACAAACAAACAAAGATTTTCCAACTCATAAAGTCTTAACGGCTATGACCGGACACTTGGATATATTATTTGATAATCCGCCAAAATTAATAGCACAAACCAAACATAAATTAACACATCAGCATTTGCATATCAATTTTTGGCAAATAGATAGCAGTCATAAACCTAAAAATTATGTGCCGGTATCAAAGCTAAAAAATTATCCGGTGCCGGCGGTTATTGCAAAATTTTTGGAAAATAATATTTTATGATATACCTTTGACTTTCAATTCAATTATTATTTAAAGCACAATAAATTAATACATTATGAACGGAACCATTAACAAAGTAATCTTAATCGGCCATTTGGGCGACAATGTCAAAATGCACTATTTTGAAGGCGGCAATGCTATTGGCCGTTTTCCTCTGGCAACTAACGACAGTTATGTCAATAAACAAACAGGAGAGCGAGTCGTTAATACCGAATGGCACAATATCGTTGTTAGAAATAAATTAGCCGAAATATTTGAAAAATATGCCCGTAAAGGCGATAAAGTTTATTTAGAAGGACGTTTACGCACCCGTAAATGGACCGGTGAAGACGGTCGTGACCGCTACACTACCGAAGTGCATGTAACCGAATTTACCTTTTTGACCCCAAAACCTAAAGACAATCAATCCGGCACACAACCGCCGGCATCAACAGGCACCACTCCGGCAACCAACGATTCTGGCGGCAACGATACCGGTGTGCCCGAAGACGATTTACCATTTTAAACCGTAAAACCAATGGACGACCCGGATAGTTTATCCCAATTTATTGAAATATTACCTTATTTAACCGCCATTATAGTTTTATTGATGCTTTCGGCTTTGGTCTCCGGATCCGAAATTGCTTTTTTTTCTTTGACACCAAGTCATATTCATAGTCTTGAAAAAGAAAATAAAGGTTTAATCATCAAAAAATTATTGCAAAAACCCAAAGAACTGTTGGCTACTATTTTAGTGGCTAATAATTTTATTAATATAGGTATTGTCATTTTATCGACTTATACCACGGCCATTTTATTAAAAAATGTGGACGGTTGGTGGAAGTTTGCCATAGAAGTGGTTTTGGTTACTTTTTTAATTTTGCTTTTCGGCGAAATATTACCAAAGGTATATGCCAATCGCAATCCCGTAAAATTTGCCTTGTTTATGGGCACACCGCTTCTGTTTTTAAAAAAATTATTTTATCCCATATCTGTATTTTTAGTCAAATCAAGTCATTTGGTCGAACAAAAATTGCACAAAAAAAACGAACAAGTCAGTATGGAAGACCTGTCACAGGTGTTAGAATTGACCGGCGGCGAAGATACCACTCAAGAAGAAAAAGATTTGTGGGAAGGCATCATATCCTTTGGAGAAACCGAAGCCCGTCAAATTATGCGACCGCGCATTGATGTATTTGCACTCAGTGACGACTTGCCATATACCGAAGTGCTAAAACAAGTCAGCCGGAAGGGTTTTTCGCGGATTCCCGTATATCATGAAAATATTGATAATATTAGCGGTGTACTGTTTGCCAAAGATTTGTTACCTTATCTCAATCAAGAGCATTTTGATTGGTTGACACTGCTTCGTGAGCCGTTTTTTGTGCCCGAAAATATGAAATTGGACGACTTGTTGCGCGATTTTCAAGATAAAAAAACCCATTTGGCTGTTGTTGTCGACGAGTATGGCGGCACATCAGGCATCATCACTTTGGAAGATGTCATAGAAGAGATTGTAGGCGAAATTACCGATGAATATGACCACGACGAACACCAGTTTACCCGCCTGAATCATAATACTTACGAATTTGACGGTAAAATTTCTTTAAAAGATTTTTATAAAATTATGGATTTGACCGAAACCGAAGAAACACTCTTTGAAAATAAAAAAGGTGATGCCGAAAGTTTGGCGGGATTTTTATTGGAACAATCAGGACACTTTCCTTCTAAAAATGACCAAATCAGTATAGGAAATTTGCGTTTGACAGCCACGTCTTTAGATGGTAAACGCATCAAAAAAATCAAAGTGGAAAAGCTGTAAATAATTAATAAAAATTTAACATAAATAATTAATAATTAAACAATTTCTTTCTACTTTTGCCGGCTTAAAAATTGTATTTAATGAATTTACATTTTGATTTTAACGAAATATTAACCGCTACTATGGTTTTGTTTGCGGTTATTGATATTTTGGGCAGCATTCCCATTATCATTGATTTACGACGCAAAGTCGGGCATATCCAATCTGAAAAAGCTTCTATAGTTTCGGCTGTGATTATGATTGTTTTCTTATTTATCGGAAAACAAATTTTGAATTTGGTCGGTATTGACGTCGGGTCTTTTGCCGTAGCCGGTTCATTTGTATTATTTTTCTTAGCTATTGAAATGATTTTGGGCATTACTTTATTTAAAGACGATGAACCCGAATCGGCATCGGTTGTGCCCTTGGCATTTCCACTGATTGCCGGCGCCGGTAGTTTGACTTCCATACTATCTTTAAGAGCAGAATTTCATACAGTTAATATACTGATTGCCATTATTTTAAACATGATATTTGTATATGCGGTTTTAAAATCGTCACAAAAAATAGAACATTTTATAGGCAAAGCCGGTATCGGGGTCATCCGTAAAGTTTTCGGTATTATTTTGTTGGCTATCTCGGTTAAACTGTTTGTGACAAATATTAAAGAGCTTTTGTAAAAACGGCAAAAAACTTACCCTTTATGTTTACCAATAATATTAGTCAATTTGCAATTGACATCAATTTTTTTTGACAAACAAGTAATAAAAATTGACCATAGTAATAAAAGCATTGGTAATAATAATAGGATAAGACCCCAACATAAAACCGTAGGCTACAAAAAGCAGACAGCCAATGGTGTTTATAATTCTTAATTTTTTCATATCCTTCATCATAAAGGATATCATCAAAGTTAACATGGCGGCATAGCCGACCCATTCTACTAAATTCTCGTTCATATTTAACATTTTTATAAGAGTGCAAAGGTAGTAAAATTGTTTATTTTAGCGCTTTGAAATTTGTAAGGATGAAAAGAATTTACAAAATCTTAGTGTCTGTCTATGGTTTTACCGGTATATATGCCATTACCAGGTATCATATTTACGGGCCAGTTTTATGGAAAGATTTACCGTTGTTTACCCTGAATAAAATTTTGATTTTTAGTGCTATTATTTTTTTAGTATTGCAAAATATAATAGGTTTGACCCGACAAGAAAAACAATTATTGCAAAAACTGGTATTACTATCCGTAGCGTCTCATGTAGTTCTTAGTCTTTTGGTTTTAAAACCTTACTATTTAAAAAACTTTTTTGACGGCACTTCTTTTACTTTTTCGGCCAATATCAGCTTGTTGTTTGGCAGCTTGACAGCCGCTATCATGTTGTTTAAAACACCTTATCAATTTGCCACAAACAAATTAATAATTGTTTTATGGGCTTTCATAACACTTCATTTGGTCGCCATGGGGTGGCATGGTTGGATACATCCGCATACATGGTATGGCGGTATGCCGCCTATAACATTATTAAGTTTTTTGGCGGTATTAATGTTGTTTATCAAACAAAGAATTTCCAAATAATTTTATTTTTTAATTATTTTATATCTTTTGCTTTGTCCGCCGGCTTGAACTTCCAAAAAGTAAAGTCCTTTTAAACCGGGCAACGGCATAGAAACACTTTTGTTTAATATGGAAGGAATATTATAAATCTCCCGCCCATAAGCATCATAAAGCTTGATTCTGGCCGCCATATATTGGCCTAAATCTATAACAACATAATCGTGCGCCGGATTAGGATATACTTTTATGTCTGTAAAGGCTTGGTTTAATATCGTATTGGTATCTAAATTTAATTTCAGCACAAAGATATCGTTGTCATCAACGGCAGTCTGTTCATAAGTTGTATCGTTAGAAGTGTCGCTAAAATTGACTGTATATTCATAGGTGCCACTGACATATAAAGCATTTGGTTGCTTAGCATACACATGATACGCATAATCATATCCACTGCCACCTATTTGTTTAAAATACCGGTAACCGCCGTCCGATTGATTTATGCCCGCAATAAAAGCGTCATTAAATCCATGAGAAGTAAAAGCGGTATAACCGGAAACCCAAGAAGGCGAAACGGTATCTTTAAAATAACCGCATAAAAACAATTGGTCATTGGCTCCTAAATCCATGCCAAAAGTGCGGTTGTCATCAGTGCCCGGCAATGAAGTAGCCCATTGAAAATCACCATTGATGTCCAATTTTACATAAAAACTATTTTCTTCTCCCGAAGTTGAGATGTTAAAAACACCGGCGCCGGGATCAAAATCTACCGTTTCTTTAAAATAACCGGCTATATAAACATTGTTATTATCATCGGTAGTCAGTGCGGTTGTATCTTCGTTTTGATTGCTTCCAAATTGTTTTACCCATACAAAATTGCCGTTATTATCCAATTTTAAAACAAAAGCGTCATATAATCCCGCCGAAGTCAGTTCGTAAGTGTTATTACTATTGTCAAAATCGACAGTATCTTTAAACTGTCCGCCTATATAAATGTTATCATTAGTGTCAATGGCTATGGCTCTTGCTTTGTCATAGGAACTGCCACCAAATTTTTGTGCCCATTGAAACCGGCCGTCATTATCCAATTTTAAAACAAAAACATCCCAGCTTTGCGGTGTTAAAGTAAACACATCAAAACCCGGGTCAAAATCAATGGTGTTTTTAAACATACCCGTAAGATAAATATTACCGGCACTGTCTAAAACAAGTCCGGCGGCATAGTCCAAATTAGAGGAACCAAATTGTTTTACCCACACAAAATTTCCGTTGGTGTCTAGTTTGAGAACAAAAATATCCCACGAACCGGCCGATACCAAATCAAAAGTATTTGTGCCCGGATCAAAATCGACAGTCGTTGAAAACCAACCGGTTACATAAATATTGTCATTAGCATCGGTAACAACCGAAACGCCACTATCGTTGTTAGAACCGCCTATTTGTTTGGCCCATATCAGATGACCGTCAGCATCTAATTTTTGTATGAAAATATCTTCATTGCCATTGGATGTGAGGTTTAATTCACCGGGACCAGGATCAAAATCAGCCGTATTATGAAAATAACCGGTAACAATTACATTGGACTGACTGTCGGTGGTTACGGCATAAGCTTTATCCGAATCACTACTGCCTGCACTGTTGACCCATTCAACCGATGGATTTTGTGCCCAAAGAAATGATGTAATAAAAAATAAAGCCGGAAGTAACAGATTTGTTTTCATAAAATAAGTTTTTAAAATGATTTATAGGGTTGTATTCATACATACACCAAACAAATATAATCAAAAAAGAGATGCTACATAAACTTGATTAAATCACCTGATCTGACACTACATCCGGCATCGGTCATCCGTCATCTAGCATCCGGCATTTTACACCACCCAAGACACCTAAGGAGCACCGAAGGTTATAACTTATCTATTTCTAATCCGGTCACTTCGATACAAATTTTATTCCTTCGTCATAAAATTCACTCAGTAACCTTTATTTCTGCATATAGATGGCTGAGTGCTCCGAACTTGCTTCGGGGTATATCGAAGCCACCGTCCCTAAAATACAAATTTTAATATTTTGTCATAAAACTCACTCGATAATCAAAGTTTGCCATTCCAAAATATTTCTCTCGCCACCTCCGCCATCGGTCATCAAGCATCCGGCATTTTCCATCACCCAAGACACCGAAGGAACACTGAAGTTTAAAAGTTTCTCTTATGAATTATCATACCTAAATCCGTTTACTATTTGCCGGACTGCGGCTGTGAAACCGGTTCGGGTTCTTCTTGCAGCATATCTTGATATTTGTTCATCAGGCCTTCAAACTCTTTCATTTTATCGTCTGCAAATTGGCTGTCTTGGTTTTGAGCAGCCATCTTTAAAACTTCGCGGTATAATAAAAAGTTACGTTCTATATCATCAAAATTTTTGTATTTGTCTTGTAAAGGCAAGCCGGCATAGTAGTCTAAATACTCTTTAAACTTGTGTAACAATTGAGAAGCGACACGTCTTGCCTTCTCCTGTTTGCCCAGCTTGTAATACAAATCAATATAATCAAGCAAAGACGAATAAAACCCAAATTTATCAACCGGCATTTTGTTGATGGACAAATCTAATATTTCTTCGGCTTTTTTGTTTTTACCTTCTACAAACAAGGAATCGGCCAAGCGGTATAGATTATTGCGGTAGGTCAATGAATTACGGCGGGTTTCGGGGTCAAGATAAATATTTTTATTCATATTGCCCCAGTCCCATTTTTTAACATTATTATACATAACATTAGTATTGATATGACCGTAATCAATACCTTTATACGGCGTATAGATAGGCACTAATTTATAGGTCAAACCGTCCAATTGTAAATAGTTTTTGGCCCATAAATAATCTTCATCTTTAAAACTGCCACCGGTAAAATATATGGGGCGTTTCCAATCGTTGTTGGCCAATTGGTCTAACATGGCTAATCCGGCTTTGTAAATACCGTTTTCGCCTACATCCAAAATCATTTCTTTGACAATTTTTGCCGAATCTTCGGGGGCGACTATACCGTATTTCAACACATTTTCTTTATTGACCGGGACACGTATATAGCGCGAAGGATACAGATACATGGTTTGGCCGTTATCCGGATTTACAGTAGTGAACTTGTCGTTTAAAGCCAATTTGACAAAATCTTTAATATCCAATGTGTCCTTTAAAAAGTTAGGATACAATGCATCGCGCGTACCATAGACATATTTTTTATGCGGAATTTTGATATTTATAGGATCGGCTTTATAAACTTTTCGTTTGGCTTGGTCAATATACCAATCCGTATTGAGTAAGCTGGTATTGATGATACGCATATCGTTTCTAATACCTTCAACATCGCGGGCATACCACAACGGGAAAGTGTCGTTATCACCGACGGTGTATAAAATGGCATTTTTTTGACACGAATTCAAATAGGACTTGGCATTGGTCAGAGCCGAATATTTTTGCGACCGGTCATGATCGTCCCAATTTTGCTTGGCCATCAAAATAGGGGCTGCCAACAAACTTAAAAGGACGACACTGATAGCTAGAAGTTTATGTGGTGCATATCTTTTCAAATAATCATAAACGGCATAAACGCCCATGCCCAGCCACAGCGCAAAGAAATAAAACGAACCAACCACGGCATAATCTCTCTCACGTGGCTCAAACGGACGCACGTTGGTATAAAATACAATGGCCAAGCCGGTCATGAGAAAAGCGACCAAAACCACATAAAAACTTTTCCAATCTTTAGAAGAATGATATAATATGCCGATAAAAGCCAATAAAAACGGTAAAAAGAAATAGGTATTACGGGCTTTGTTATTCAAAACATCGGACGGCAAATTATCTTGACTGCCCAGGTGCATTTGGTCTATAAATTTAATACCGCTGAGCCAATTGCCATGGTTGTCCATACGCCCTTGTATATCGTCTTGTCGTCCTACAAAGTTCCACATCAAATAACGCCAATACATATAGCCGAATTGGTAATTGAACATAAATTTCATATTCTCAAAAAAGGTCGGCTTTCGGGTGCTGTTCTTGGGTATGCCGGCCAACATTTTGTAATTATCGGCGCTGGCGGCATCCCACATACGCGGCAATATACCCCAGTGTTTATGGGTAAAATTTTGCTTGGCTTTTTTATAATTGTTGACAATAACATATTTGCCCAATTTCTTATCTTGTTCGTATTTGGGTTTGTCGTCAACATAGGGTTCTTGCTCGTCTAATCCGTGGTAATAAGCCGAGTAATAAGGACCGTAAAACAAATGCGTTTCGCCATATTGTTCACGGTTGTAATATGCCAACAATTCGCGGGCATTGGTCGGGGCATTTTCATTAATCACCGTATTGGCGTTGGCACGGATCGGTAGCATAATCCAAGTGGAAAAACCAATCAAGATAAATAAAACCGACAGCACGAGAGCTTCCATCAATTGATTGTTTTTTTCGTGAGCTTTTTTTATCAGATAATAAAAAACACCTATGGTGATAAAACCGGCTATGATCGTTCCCGTATTGAACGGCAAGCCGAAAGTATTGGTAAAGGTAATTTCGAAAAAACTGAAAAACTTCATTGCCCAAGGCAATAAAAGTTTAAAAATAAACAGCAATATACCAAATACGACGGCATTGGCAATGATAAAAGATTTGGGTGTAATTTCTTCGGCTGTTTTAAAATAATACAACATACCGATAGCCGGTATGACCAGTAATGCCATAAAATGCACGCCAAAAGACAAACCGATGACAAAAGCCATCAATATCAACCAACGGTTACCACGCGGTTTGTCGAGGCTGTCAACCCATTTTAGACCCAACCAGAATAATGCCGAGGTAAAAAACATGGCTGCTGCATAAACTTCGGCTTCTACGGCCGAAAACCAAAAAGAATCCGAAAAAGCAAAAGCCAATGATCCGACTGTGGCACTGCCCAAAACGATAATTTGCTGCGTAACGGATAAATTTTCATCTCTAATTATATATTTGACCAATATGTGAACAATAGTCCAAAATAAGAACACTATGGTCAAAGCACTGAAAAAAGCCGACATCATATTGACCATATAGGCAATTTTGGACGGGCTGCTAGCAAACATGGCAAAGAAAGCGCCTAACATTTGAAATAAAGGTGCCCCGGGCGGGTGTCCTACTTGCAGTTTGGTTGAAGTGGCTATATATTCACCGCAGTCCCAAAAACTAACGGTCGGTTCCAAGGTTGATATATACGTAAAAAGACTCACCAAAAAAACGGTGATACTTAAAATGATTTCCCATTTACGAAAAGATAATTGTTTCATTGATACAATTTTTATAAACGATTATTGTTGTCAGTTACAAAAATAACAATAAATATAAGGATAAGCTTTATTTTTAATAAAATTTTAGCACCGGTGGTCAATCAGTGTTGTTTATATGTTTTGTTTCGTCAATTGTTTTAAAAATAATTTATTAATTAACGCTTTAATAAATGTTTCTATTAATAATTCATTAACATTCGCGCATTTAATTTTTAACATATTTATTATGGATAATGCAATATTGCACAAGAAAATAAACTATTTTTTTTAGATTTATTAATACATTAAAAATATTTTTTTAATTATAACTTATTGATTTACAAACGGTTTAAAACAAATAATACAATATTTCTCCTAAAAAAAAATTCGTAAAAATAAGATTGGTTCTTGACAAATCTTATTTTTTTATTAAACTTTGTTGGTATAAAAAAGAAAAAACACTTAACCTAAAATTAAAAAGGTTTTCTTAATCATATTTATGGTTTTCTAACATAGAAATAGATATGAAAAAAAAATTATTATTAATTAGCATATCATACTTTATACTCTTTATTATTTTAATATTTGGATTTGCCGGAATTGATTTTATTTTTGGCAGTAATAAAACTATAACCAATCAAAAAATATTTAAATACATTTTACAAAGTTTTATTTCTCTTATGCCGCCTATTTTATTAGTTTTATATAAGTTTAAACAAAATAAGTGATTTTAATAGGTTTTGTGTTTTTGCACTTGTAATTGTTAAGAAATGTTAAAAATTCTAAAATATGAAATTTGACAAATATGATATTATTACTTTATTGGGTATGGCTATTTTAATAACAATATTATATTCATTAGAGTTACATGAGTTAGTTGAAAAATACATCATTGTTTTTATGGGAACATCGTATCTAATAGGTAAATACGTTGAAAATCTTAATAAAAATGATTAAAGGAACAATATGATATTTAGTATTATAATGTTACTATCTTTCACAATAGGTATTTTCAGAAGCATATAAATTATTAAGCCTGCGTAATTCTTATGGTATTGACCATTCCTTTTTCGGTAATTGGCATAGACAACACGCTCACCATCATTTCGTCATCTTGCAAGTAATCATTTTGACAGGCAATTTTTTCAATATCCCGGATGGTTTCGTCGGTAGATAGCATTTTGTTGTAATAAAAAGGGACGACGCCCCAAAGCAATGCCATAGAATTTAAAATGCGTTTGTTAGCCGTAAAAACCAAAATATCAGCCATGGGACGGCGTGCCGAAATTTTATAAGCGCTAAATCCCGAAGCCGTAAAGGTGCTGATGACAGCGGCCGATACATCTTTTGCTATTTTGGAAGCATTGAAACAAACCACTTGCGAAATAAAACGTTCGTCTCTGTGCTCGGGAATGGGGGCTATTTCAGGCACTTTTATCAGATTGGAATTTTCGACCTGTAAAATAATTTTGGTGACTTGTTTTATCACTTTTACGGGATTTTTTCCTACGGAAGTTTCTCCTGATAACATCACGGCATCGGCGCCGTCCATAACCGAATTGGCCACGTCGTTAACTTCGGCACGAGTGGGGATGGCATTTTGAATCATGCTTTCCATCATTTGCGTGGCTATGACAATAGGTTTTTGGTAAAGCTTGGCAATATGCACCAATCGTTTTTGAATTAAAGGCACTTCTTCCAAAGGCAATTCGATGCCTAAATCGCCGCGTGCCACCATTAAAGCATCGGCTTGCAATATAATTTCATCAATATTTTGAACCGCTTCGGGTTTTTCTATTTTGGCAATCACCGGGATTTTATAATCGGAATGTTTTTGTATCAACTGATTAATCAAAATCAAATCGTCAGCCGATCTTACAAAAGACAAAGCAATCCAATCCACTTTTAAATCGATCGCAAACATTAAATCTTTTTTGTCTTTTTTGGTCAGCGCCGGCAAAGAAATATTGGTGTTGGGCAAATTAACTCCTTTTTTTGACGACAGCGGGCCGCCTTCAATCACTTTGGTCTTGACCGTATCTTTTTTGTTGGTTTCCAACACTTTAACTTCTATTTTACCGTCGTCAATCAAAATATTTTCACCCGAATAAACATCTTTGGGCAACTGTTTGTAAGTAATATAAGCGGTTTTGTTATTGTTATCGGTAGTTACTTTATCTTTGGTGGTAAAGGTTAGAATATCCCCTTCTTTAAGATAAGTGCCTTCGGCCACTTTGCCAATCCTTAATTTGGGACCTTGCAAGTCGGCCAACACGGCAATGGCCGTATTTAATTCTTTTGAAATAGCCCTGATGTGCTTTACTTGTTCCTTAACGGTTTTA
>JAMOMQ010000071.1 GCA_027066995.1 Flavobacteriales bacterium | reverse complement strand
GGGACTTATATTTCGTATATTGATGACGATGGTATTGCGCGAGAAGATTATGTGCGACAAATTAAAGAATATACGCAAAAATATCCCGATGATGTGGCTTTTGGCGGTAAAGTCTTGCCCAAATACGAAAAAGAAGCACCTGCTTGGATGAGCAAATATATCGAACGGATTATTTCCATAGTCGATTTGGGCGATCAAGTCAAAACCTTGAGCAAAACCTATCCGGTGGGTTGTAATATGATTTTTAAAAAATCTTTGTTTGATAAAATCGGCGGCTTTAATACGGCACTCAAATTACGTTCCGACGATAAATATATCTTTTTAAAAATTTGGGAAAACGGTTACCGCGTTTTATACTTGCCACAAGTGGTTGTTTGGCATTTTATTGACGATTTTCGCACTAGTTTAGACTATGTCAAAAAAGTAAGCCGGCTCAACGGCGAAGCCGAACGAACACGTATTGAAACGCTGACAAAAAACCGGACAAAAACCTTTGTGTTTCGTTTGTCAGATTATATTTTTAAATTGGGGGCATCGGTCGTTTTGTGGCTGGGTTACACGCTCAAAGGACAAAGCGTCAAAGGAAAAGCCTTGTTTTTGTCTATGTGGAATGCTTTGCGGGGGTTTTTAGCTGGTTAAAAAAATATTTTGTTGTAAATTTTGATTAATTCTTTTATATTTGATATGTGAAGAAAATCAAAAATCTGTCAAAATACAAAGGAAATTATTGCCGAAATTGTGGTTTTAAACTGCATCAGAACGAAAATTTTTGTCCCAATTGTGGACAAAAAAATGATATAAGACGTGCTAATATTAAAATTTTTTGGAAAACTTTTTTAGATTCTATTTTTTCTTTTGACCATAAGGGACTAACTACTATAAAAGAATTGTTTATTAGTCCGGCAAAAATTAGCTTAAACTATATTAAAGGAAAAAAAATTCGTTATCTCAATCCATTTAGATTTTTATTAAATTTAAGTATTTTGTTCTTTCTTTTAATGCATTGGGTTGATAATCAATCGGCCAAAGATTCTGTGGTTAAGTCCAATAATATAACTAAAACAACTATTAGGCCTGACAGAATGGAATCTTTATATTTCAACAAATTAAAAAATTTTATTGAATATAATCATTTAGATAAGGTTTTTAAAAATGACAGTATTCCAGATTCTCAAAAACTTAATTTGTATAAACAATTTTTAGTAATTAAGTATTCAAAAATTCCTGATAGTATTTCAATTCCTTCAAAAAAAAATATTCCACTTGATAGTTTGAAACCCAAAGAAATTAGTAGAGCAATATATAATATTCAAATGTTCCATAATTATTTTAGCCAAAAACATATTAAGTTGGATTTTGAACCAATTCATGATACAATTCAAGAAATGTTTAATGATTTGTCATGGTATTCAAAAATGCTTTTTTTTGGAAGGATATCCAAAATCAATAGATTTTCAGGTTTAAAACCTTCGGAAGTTTTGGATAGTTTACATTTGTCTAAAAGCACTACAAATATGATAGCTCTAAAAATGGGATTTATTACAGATGGTAATAATAAAATTGTAGAAGATACAGAACAAAATTTCTATACCTATTTTCCTTTTTCATTATTTCTATTTTTACCTTTTTTTACACTGATTATGTTGGCTGCTTTTGGTGACGATGTCTATAATTATACAGAACAGTTAATCTTTGTATTTAATTTGCAAAGTATCTTTTTTGTTTTTTTAATAATCGAAATTCTTTTAGGTTTTTTTGTTAAATCTAAATGGTTAATTTTTTTTCCTTTTATTCTATTTGCTTGGTATCTATTTGTTAGTTTGAAACAATTTTATAGTGAGGGTGGTTTTAAAACTCTTATCAAAATGCTTTTTTTTATTATTCCGACTTATTTTTTCTTAGCGTGGATTAGTTTTATATTGATAACACTTATTCTTGTAATAATTTAAAATATACAAATTATAATTTAGATAATTATTAATGAAAATCATAGGTTCTCAAAAAAATCTTTACTTTTGAGCTATGATTCAGTTGCTGTTATATTTTCAATCCTTTTTACAAAATTTAGGGCAAAGCTTATTGACTTTACCCAAAATTGCCCTTTGGTCACGGCCGGTGCAATTACCCAAAGCTACCAAAGATGATTTGGTGATTTTGGGCAACGCTCCTTCGTTACAAGATTTCTTAAAAAATCATTCCGGTTTTTTGCAGGATAAACAGGCCATGGCGGTTAACCACTTTGCCGATACAGATGTTTTTACAGAAGTGCAACCCCAATTTTATATGATTAATGTGCCCGAATTTTGGACCGAAAAAGTAGATGAAGATGTATTGGAACGTCGTAATAAATTGTTGCAAAATTTACAACAAAAAACCAAATGGCCAATGCATCTGATACTTGGAATGGGTGCTAAAAAATCAAAAAAATGGCGTGATTTGGCACAACACAATTCCAATATCAAAATTCATTATATCAACCCGACCCCTATTGAAGGTTTTCGTTGGTTTCGACACTTTTGTTACCGGCACAATCTCGGTATGCCGCGCCCGCACAATGTGTTGATTCCTTCGCTGATGACCGGTATCAATATGGGTTTTAAAAATATCTATATCACCGGCGCCGATCACAGTTGGCTCGAAGAAATATTTGTGGCTGATGACAATACGGTTTACCTGACGCAACGTCATTTTTATGATGCGCAAACCGCTCGTCCCGATGTGATGAAAAAAACAGGCAAAAACAAACGAAAATTACACG